>JBBSNJ010000260.1:0-5314 GCA_038232775.1 Thermomicrobiales bacterium | reverse complement strand
GAGCAGGCGCGATTCGCCTTTCGGGGTCGCCCAATGACTGGGTACACCGGGGTGGCCGCCTGAGGCGACGTCGGCACTGGCCGGGGGAGGAGCCGGTCCGCCGGCTCCTCCCCTGCTGGCGTAGGAGGAGGGCGCACCACCGCGCAACTCCTTCGCTCCTCTTGTCAGAGACGAACGGTCCCCTTAGACTTTTTATGAACGTACATATGGGAAGCTCCTGAACGCGGCGCCCCGACGGGCAGCACTCGAGTTCTCGGAGCCCGCCGCGCGGAGAAAGGGACGTCGGTGTCCGAGTTCGCCCACCTCCATCTCCACACCGAGTTTTCGCTGCTCGACGGGATGGGACGGATCGAGGAGTACATCGAGCGGGCCCAGCAGCTCGGACTCGAACACCTGGCGGTCACCGACCACGGGGTCATGTACGCGACGATGGAGTGGCACAGGGCGGCCACCAAGGCCGGACTCCACCCGATCGCCGGCGTCGAGGCCTACCTGGCGGAGGGGAGCGTCGCCGCCCGCGAGCGCAAGTCGTACCATCTCTTGCTCCTGGCCGAGAACGAGACCGGGTACCGCAACCTGCTCCGGCTCTCGTCGCGGGCGATGCTGGAGGGGTACTACTACCGGCCGCGGATCGACCTCGAGATGTTGGCCGAGCACCACGAGGGGATCATCGCCACCTCGGCCTGCCTCGGGGGTCCGGTCGCCAACAATTTCCTCCACGGACGGCCCGAGTTGGCCCGCGACTACGCCGGGAAGCTGGCGGAGATCCTTGGGCGCGACAACTTCTACATCGAGATCCAGGACCACGGCATCCCCGATCAGCTCCGGACGAACAAGGAGCTGATCCCGCTGGCGTCGTCGCTTGGGCTGCCCTTGGTGGCCACCAACGACGTCCACTACTGCGATCAGGCCGACGCCCCGATGCAGGAGATCTTGATCTGCGTCCAGACCAACACGACGCTCAGCGATCCGAAGCGATTGAAGTCGGACACCGACCAACTCTATTTGAAGAGCCCCGATGAGATGGCGCGAGTCTTCGGCGAGGTGCCGCAGGCGATCGCGAACACGATGCGGATCGCCGAGCGGTGCCGGCTCGACCTCGGCTTCCGCGGCTACCACTTGCCGGAGTTTCCGCTGCCGGCCGGACACAGCCCGGAGAGCTATCTGCGCCAGCTCTGCGAGGCGGGGGTCGAGCGCAAGTACGGGCACCGCGACGGGGCCGTGGGCGAGCGGCTCGATTACGAGCTGGGCGTCATCGCCGAGATGGGCTTCACCAACTACTTCCTCGTCGTCTGGGATTTCGTCCGCTTCGCCAAGGAGCAGGGGATCCTCGTCGGTCCTGGCCGCGGCTCGGCCGCGGGCAGCATCGTCACCTACGGCCTGGAGATCACTGCGCTCGATCCGCTCAAGTACGACCTGATCTTCGAACGGTTCCTCAATCCCTCCCGAATCTCGATGCCCGACATCGACATCGACTTCGCTGACGACCGGCGGAGCGAGGTGATCGAGTACGTCGTCGCCAAGTACGGATCCGACCGGGTGGCGCAGATCGTGACCTTCGGGACGCTGGCGGCCAAGGCCTCGGTCCGCGACGTCGGGCGGGCGATCGGCCGCTCCTTCGCCGAGACCGATCGAGTGGCGAAGCTGATCCCGGTCGGCCCCGGGGTCACGATCGCGTCGGCGCTGGAGAAAGTGCCGGAGCTGAAACGCATCTACGAGAGCGAGCCGGGCGTTCAGGAGTTGATCGACGCCGCCAAGAAGGTCGAGGGATTGGCCCGCCATGCCTCGACCCACGCCGCCGGGGTGGTGATCTCGCGCGACCCGCTGGTCGAGCACGTGCCGCTGCAGCGGGCGGGTGGCAAGAGCGAAGGCGAGGTCACGACCCAGTATCCGATGGGGGAGCTGGAGGCGCTCGGGCTGCTGAAGATGGACTTCCTCGGCCTGAAGACGCTGACCGTGCTGGGGAAGGCGGTCGCCCTCCTCAACCGGAGCGGCCTGGACATATCCCTGGAGTCCGTCCCGCTCGAGGACGAGAAGAGCTTCGATCTCCTCTGCGCCGGGCAGACGGCCGGCGTGTTCCAACTCGAAGGTGGGATGACGCGGCGGATGACCGTCGACGTAGCGCCCCGCTCCTTCGAGGACGTGATCGCGCTGATGGCGCTGATCCGGCCCGGACCAATGGAGATGGCGCCCGACTACATCGCCCGCAAGCACGGTCGAACGGAGATCGTCTACGTCCACCCGGAGTTGGAGCCGATCCTGGCCGAGACCTACGGCGTCGCCCTCTACCAGGAGCAGGTGATCCGGATCGCCAACGTCCTCGCCGGGTTCTCGATGGCTGAGGGAGACGGCCTGCGGAAAGCGATGGGGAAGAAGCTCCCGGCGGAGATGGCGAAGTATCGGGACCGCTTTGTCGCCGGCTGCACCGGCCGGGGGATCGCGAAGGATCTCTCGCGGGACATCTTCGACATGATCGAGCGCTTCGCCGGCTACGGCTTCAACAAGGCCCACAGCGCGGCCTACGCCGTGATCGCCGCCCAAACCGCCTACCTCAAGGCCAACCATCCGGTCGAGTTCATGGCCGCGCTCCTCTCCGCCGACATCGGCAACTCGGAGAAACTGGTGCCGAGTGTGGTCGAGTGTCGCCGCGCCGGGATCGCGGTGCTTCCGCCGGACGTCAACCGAAGCGACCTCGAGTTCGACGTCGAAGCGCGCGACGACGGCGCTCAGGCGGTCCGCTTCGGCCTGGCCGCGGTCAAGAACGTCGGGGAGGGGGCGGTGCGGGCGATCCTGGCCGCGCGAGCGAAGCAGGAGGGCAGCGCGTTCGACTCCCTCGATGGCTTCTGCGATGCTGTCGACTGGAGCGTGGTCAACCGCCGGGTGGCGGAGTCGCTGGCCAAATGCGGTGCCCTCGATGCGTTCGGACCCCGGCCACAGCTGCTGGCCGCCCTCGACGGCGCCATCGACGCCGCGCAGCGGCGGCAGAAGGCCAGCGCCCGTGGCCAGATCGCTCTCTTCGGCGACACCGCTGCCCCCTCCGGTCCGGCGCTCGCCCCGGCTCCCGTCGGCCCCTCACCCCACCCCGGTGCTCCCGTCGATCGCGAGCTCCTGGCCTGGGAAAAGGAGCTCCTGGGCTTCTACGTCAGCGCTCATCCCCTCCAGAGCGTGATCGGGAGTGCCCCGGCGAACGGCAACGGGCGGAGCCAGATCGTCGACCTCGCGGCCCGACCGCCGGGCGGGATGGTCAAGCTGGTCGCGATGATCTGCGGCGTGCGCCGGGTGACGACCAAGACAAATCGGACGATGGCGATCCTTCAGTTGGAGGATTTAACGGGGACGATCGAGCTGGTTGCCTTCCCCGACTGCTACGAGCGCCACGCCTCACTTTGGCAAGAGGACGCCATCCTCGAGATTGACGCCAAGCTGGAGCTGCGGGGGGAAGGCTTGCAGCTCGTCTGCGAGCGGGCCAGCGGGGAGGTCGCGGCGCCGGTCGCTTCGGTGCCCCGGCGCCTGATCCGGGTCCGCCTCCCGGCCTCCGCCGACGTCTGGACCGACATCGAGGTGATGCAGCGGATCGACGCCGCGCTTCGCCGCTTCGACGGGGACGAGGCCTTGGTCCTCCACGTGCCGCGCGCGGACGGCAGCGAGGCGGTGCTGAGCAGCCGGAGCCGGCTCGTCGAGTGGGGCGACGACCTGCGGCTCGAATTGGAGCAGATCGTCGGCGTCGGCCGAATCTCCGTCGAAGCGCCGCGTCCGCTACCCCTGGCTTCGTGACGGGCGGGAGCAGCGCCCGGCGTTGATAGGGGGCCGGGGGCGGTCGTTCTCGGCCCGGTTCCGATCGCGGTGTCTGAGGCTGCCCGAGGATCACCGAGCCAAGTCCACACGCCGCGAACCGGGGGTGGGGCCTAGCGATCCTGCGGCTCAGCGGCGGAGGGCGCGCCGCTCCCGGTCCGCCGCGCAATCGCCCGCAGCGCCGGCAGGGGGTGGTCGAGGAGCATCAGCACCAGATCTCCGGTCCGGGCCAGCGCGAGAGCGCGATTGATGGCTTGGCGCTCGGTCCCGGCCGGGATGATCAGGGGCGGAACGTCGTTGCCGCCGATCCCGGATCGGAGCAGGGCGCCGCGCTCCGGATCCGTGCCGCGCTCGCTCACCACCAGCGCCCCCCCCGCCCGCCCGAGGAGACGTCCGACCTCGACCAGATCGTCGTTCCCCACGGCAGTCAACGCGCCGACGACGGTGACGGTCCGGCGAGACGGAATGTGGGAGACGGCGCGGAGGCTGGTCCGGAGGAACCACGACGCCGCCGGGCGGTCGACGACGAAGGTGATCTCTTCCTGCTGGATCAGATTGAAGGAACCGGGGAGATCGCGCGGGGAAGGGCGGAACGCCGTCAGCGCTTCGACGATTGCCGCCGGAGCAATGCCGCAGGCCCGCGCCAGGGCGGCGGCCGTCAACCCGTTCAGCACTTGAAAGCCGACTGCGCCGCTGAGCGCGAAATCCAAGGCGGCGACCGGCCCCAGCGCAGCCGAGGCGTCAGCGTTCCCCACTCGCAGCGACCCTGCCTCGGTCCAGGCACCCAATCCGCCCTGGCGGAGGTGAGCCCGTATCAATGGAGCGTCGACGCTCGACCCGACCAGGAGGTGTCGGCGGTGATCGCCGGTCCCTTCGCCGGCGACGGCGAAGTCTTCGCCGTTCAGGACCAGCGTGCCGGAGCCGACGGCCGCGACCACACGTTGGAGGGCGCGGCGGGCCAGTTCGGTCTCAGTCCTGACCAGGCAGGCGTCGCTGTTGACGCAGAGGTTGGTCACGGCGGCGACGGGGTAGGAGGCCGACGGGAGGCCGACCGCGTGGACCGTCGTCCATTCGAGTTCCTGGATCGCGACGTCCAACTCCCCGTGGGCGACCCGACCCAACGACCGCGACCAGGGGACGAGTTCGCCGGCCTGCCGCCGCCCAGCTACCTCGACACCGCGGTCGGTCCAGAGCGCCGTCCGGAGGCCGGCCGCCGCGAAGATGCTCTCCAGCAGACGGACGACGGTCGACTTTCCGCGTGAACCGGCGACGGCGACCACCGCCGGCAGACCGGCTGCGTCGACGCTTCTCCGCCAGGCGGGGAAGGAGGGCGGGAGGGTGGGGCCGAGAGAGCGTCTTGGCTGATCGTTCAACATCCGGTCACTACCTGTCTTCCGGTCGGCTGACGCCGACCTCGAGTCGAGTCCAGAGGACCGGCAGCATGCGGCGGTAGGCGACGCCGCGATGGCTGATCGCGTTCTTTTCTTCCTCGGTCACCTCGGCCATCGTCCGCCCGTCGGGG
>JBBSNJ010000259.1:0-5321 GCA_038232775.1 Thermomicrobiales bacterium | reverse complement strand
TGGGGCTGCTCCAGCCGATCGAGCCGCCGTTCGCCGATCTGCCGCCCGACGTCCGCGGCTTCCCGGCCGTCCCGCTCGGCCCGATCTCGATCGGCGGCACTCCCTGCGACGGCTACCTGGTGACGGTCCCCGATGGACCCGGCGGGCCGGGCGCCGAGCTGACGATCGCCCTCGGCCCGGACGACCTGCCGTGCTGGACAGAGACGCGCTCGGGCGGGATCGCTTCCCTGATCATTTTCAGCGACTACAACACCCCGTTGACGATCGAGGCTCCCCCGATCGGGACCGCCGCGACGCCGGCCGCCTAGGGTGCCGCCTCCCCGGCCGGCCTTGACCGCGGACGACCTCGGCTTCGCTCCGCTCCCCGGCCCCGATCCGGGCTGGGGGAGGACGCTGCGCGGGCTCGCGGTCGAGTTCCGGCCGCTGCGCGGCGTGCCCCAGCTGCTGCCGCTCGAAACGCTCCAGCGCCAGGTGATGGGGGTCGGCGAGCGGGACGTGGTACCGGCCAGCGAGCTGGTGGTCGTCGCCGAGACCGGCGGCGAGGTGCTCGGCGCCTTCGTCGGCGGCGGGCCGGACGAACCAGAGGCGGGCGACGGCGAGCTGGTCGGGGCCGTGGTCGGCTGGGGCGGATGGGTCGGGGGCCGGCCGCGCCTCGTCTCCGACCTGCTCGCGGTCCGCCTCGAGCGGCGCAACCTGGGGATCGGGGCAGAGCTCAAGAAGCTCCAGGCGGTGGTCGCCGCGGCGGCGGGGTTCGACGAGATCGTCTGGACGGTCGACCCGCTGCGGGCCGCCAACGCCCGGCTCAACTTCGAGAAGCTGGGCGCGACCGCCCACCACTACGAAGAGAACCGCTACGGCGACGACTTCGGCGCCGGTCTCTACGGCGGCCTCCCCTCCGACCGCCTCCACCTCCACTGGGCGATCGCCTCGCCGGCCGTCCGCGACCGCCTCCTCGGCCACGTTTCGCCCTCGGCCCCGGCTGCTCTGGCGGACCTCCCCGTCTACGGCGAACGCGAGGGCGCGGCGTGCGCTCGTCTCCCCCTTCCGGCCGACATCGACGGTCTGCTGGCCGAGGACCCGGAGGCCGCGCGACGGTGGCGGTTTCGCCTCCGGCAGACGATCCAGGACGCCTTCGCCGCCGGCTACGCGATCACCGGTTTCGCCGCCGCCGCCGGCGCCGGCCCCGAGCCGGGGACGTCGAGCTACCTGCTCGAGCGCCGCTGACCCCGGCGCGAGGACGCGGCCCGAGCGGGAGCGGGAGGAGGAAGCGGACCAACGATGAGCGAAGCCCTCACCGTCGCCGCGATCGACGTCATCCCCGTTCGGCTGCCCCTGCGCGAGCCGTTCGTGATCGCCTACGCCAGCTACCCCGACGTCCTGAGCGTGCTCGTCCGGGTCCGGACCGCGGACGGCCTCGCGGGCTGGGGGGAGGCGACCCCCGACCCGAACGTCACCGGCGAGACCTGGGGCGGAGTGGTCGAGACGCTGCGGCGCGACCTGGCTCCCGCCCTGCTCGGGCGCGACGCCCGCGACCGGGAGGCGGCGCTGCGGGCGCTCGACGCCCGGGTCGAAGGGGCGCCGGCGGCGAAGGCGGCGCTCGACATTGCCCTCCACGACCTGCTCGCCCGCGCCCTGGCGGTGCCCCTTTGGGTCCTCCTGGGTGGACGGAGCAAGCCGCACCTGACGATCTCACGGGTGGTCAGCATGGGGGAGCCGGCGGCGATGGCGGCGGCGGCGGCGCGGCACGTCGCGGCCGGGTTTCGGACCGTCAAGCTCAAGGTCGGCGACGGGGACGACCCGGCCGCGGACGCCCGGCGGCTGGCGGCGGTGCGGGAAGCGGTCGGGCCGGAGGTCGCGATCAAGGTCGACGTCAACCAGGGGTGGCGCACCCCCGGCGTCGCGATCGGCGCGATCCAGGCGATGGCGCGCAGCGAGCCGGCCTACGTCGAGCAGCCGGTCGCCGCCTGGGACCTCGACGGATTGGCCGAGGTGCGGCGCCAGACCGGGGCGACGATCATGGTCGACGAGGGGTGCCACGGTCCGCGCGAGATGGCGCGGGTCGTCGCCCTCCGGGCCGCCGACCTGGTCAACATCAAGCTGATGAAGTGCGGCGGCCTCCTGGCCGCGGCCCGGACGAACGCGATCGCCGAAACGGCCGGGATCGCCGCCCAGGTGGGGACGATGGTCGAGAGCTCGGTCGCCTCGGCCGCCGGCCTGCACCTGGCGCTGGCCCTGGCCAACGTCCGGACGGTCGAGATGGGCGGGCCGCTGATGCTGGCCGAAGAGATCGGGGACGCGGCGACCTGGTACGACGGGGAGCGGATCGCGGTGCCGGAGCGGCCGGGGCTGGGGATCGAGCCGGACGAGGAAGCGGTACGACGCTTCGCCGACGCCTGGTGGGAAGTCACCGCCACCAACTGACGCAGCCCCGGTCGCCGCCACCCGAGGGCCGACGACTCACGACCGACGCCTTCCCCCTAACGCTTCCGCTTCTTGAAGATAATCGTTCTCCCCTCTTCTGCATACGGGCGAGGGGCCGGGGAGGAGGGCTGGTCCGGGCAATCGCACCTGATCACCCGGATTCCGTATCATACGGAATCCGGTTGAACCGCGGTGCTCTGGCATTTAGGCGCGGCTCCCCTCGCCCGCTGCAGCGGGAAGGGGGTCGGGGGTGAGGGCCTCTCTCCGGCAATCGCACCTGAACACGCGGATTCCGCCGCAGTGCACCGAAAGCTTGCCAGAATGCGTGCCAAATTACCGGCGCCACACCATCAGCCCCCCGCCAGGACGGACGCCAGCGTCGGAGACCACGACACGGAGCGAACCATGGCGACAACCGCAATCCACCCGTTGGTTGCACCGGGACAGCGACGGCCCATGAGCTTGGAGGACTGGCTGATTTTGGCCGATCAGGGAGGCCCCCTGACCGAGTGGGTCGATGGGGAGGCGATCGTCTTCGAGATGCCAAGCGAACGACATCAGGAACTGATCGGTTTCCTCTTCGTGCTGCTCTCCTGGTACACCCGGAAGGAGCACCTCGGCAAGGTCTTGTTCGCGCCGATGCCGATGCGCATCCTCAGCGGCAGCCGGTGGCGGGAACCGGACATCCTCTTCGTCGCCGCTGCCCATGCGGCGCGGCGGACGGGGTCGAGCATCGACGGACCGGCCGACCTCGTCGTCGAGTTCGTCTCCGACGACAGCGTTCGCCGCGACGCCCAAGAAAAATTCTTCGAGTACGCGGCCGCCGGCGTCGCCGAGTACTGGCTGATCGACGGCCGGCCGGGGCACCACGAGGCCCGCTTCTTCCTGCTCGGGCCGGACAGGAGCTACGCGGCGGCCGACCTCGACCCGCACGGCCGCTACCACTCCCCGAACCTCCCCGGCTTCTGGCTCGATCTCGCCTGGCTCTGGCAGGAGCCGCTCCCCGACCCGGACGAGCTGAAGCCGGCGATCCTGGCCGCGGCCGGCGCCGACCCCGCATCCGCCTCGTCGAACGGTTGACGCCTGGGGATCAGGGGGAGGCTCGGGACGCGCCACTCCCGTCGCCCGCGCCCTGCCCGTCGGCTGCCGGGCTCCTCCCCGCCCGCTGGGACAGCGCCGCCGAGAACGGTCGCCAGCGCCAACGGTCCCAGCACCACTTGCGCCGAGCCGACCAAGCAGACTAGCATCGCCCCGCGCCAGCCCCGCCTGTGGCCGGCTTCGCCGCGCGTCAGGGACGCGCCCGACGAGAGGATTCCCACCCGATGCGCCGCCCCCGACCGCTGCCGACGCCGCCCGCCTCCCTCCCCCTCCCCACGGCGACCCGCCGCCAGCTCCTCGGCGGTCTCGCTGGGGCCGCGCTCGTCTCGCCCCTGGCCACTCATCGCGGCCACGGCGCCTCCGCCGCGGCGCGACGACAATCCGCCCCGGATGCGGCCGAGGGGTTGGTCAAGGCCATCTACTTCAACCCCCTGGTCAGCACCGAGAACGCCGATCTCCTCCGCCTGCTCGACCTGATCGAGGGGACCGAGCTCAACGCCCTCGTCGTCGACGTCAAGGAGGACGGCGGGGTTTACTACGAGACCGAGGTCCCCCTCTTCCGCGAGGCGGGAACCTTCTCCCCCGTGCTCGACGTCGAAGGGGTGGTGGCCGCGCTGCGGCAGCGGGGAATCTACGCCATCGCTCGCCTGGTCACCTTCAAGGACTCGGGGCTGGCCTGGGCGCGGCCCGACCTGGCAGTCCTCGACGCCGCCACCGGCGACCCCTGGCTCGACTACGGCGACGGCTCCTGGCTCAACCCCTTCTCGGCCGAGGCACGCGAGAGCACCATCGCCCTCGCCGAGGAGCTGGCCGGGCTCGGCTTCGACGAGGTCCAGTTTGATTATGTCCGGTTCCCCTCCGACGGCGACCTGGAGCGGATCGACTACGGCCGCGACGCCCCGAACCAGCTCAAGATCGAGACGATCGCCGGTTTCCTGGGTGACGGGCGGGACGCCCTGACCCCGCTCGGGGTGACGACCTCGGCCGACGTCTTCGGCTTCACGCTGCTCCAGGACGACATCGGGATCGGGCAGAACCTGGCGGCGCTGGCGTCGGCGGTCGACGTCCTCAGCCCGATGACCTACCCCTCCCACTACCCGGAGGGGAGCATCGACGTTGCCGGCCACCCGAACGACTTCCCGGCCGAGACGCTCGCAATCAGCCTAGAAGCCGGTCGAAACCGGGTCGACGGCGACCTGGCAATGCTGCGGCCGTGGCTCCAGGACTTCACCCTGCCGGGAATGACCCCCTACGGCCCCGCCGAGGTCCGGGCCCAGATCGACGCCACCGAGGCGGCCGGCGCCGGCGGCTGGATGATCTGGGACGCCAGCAACGTCTATAGCACCGAGGCGTTCCTCCCGGCGGAGTAGCCCCTCACCCGCGCCCAGGTGAGACGGAATTCGAGTGATCGCTTCCGTTTCCCGGAAAGACGTCCTCCCCCCGCACGCGGGAGAGGGGAAACCTTCCATCAGTCGAGAGCAAGAGCATTCAATCGAATTCCGTATGAGCCCCCATTAGGGGGGTTCGCCGCTTCAGCCCGGTCCCTTCACGGCCGGGCGACGACGGCCCACCGTGCGCCGAACGGGTGAGGATCGATCGCCAGCGAACCGGAGCATGACCGGTGGCTTGATCGCCGTCGCCCCGCCGCCCGACCCTAAAGGGACCGGGCTGAGGCGACGAAGCCCCCTGAACGGGGCTCTTCCCGCGGCGACCGCTGCCCCCGGCGGGCGCAGCCGGCGTCAGCCGGCTTCGTCGCTTTAGCCCGGTCCCTTTAGGGTCGGGTGACGCCGACCGGGGCGATC
>JBBSNJ010000258.1:0-5322 GCA_038232775.1 Thermomicrobiales bacterium | reverse complement strand
CGGCGGGGAGCCGGAACACTTCCATTGAGCTAGCGGGCGCGGCCTTTCCCAGGATCGTTCAATCGAATCCGGATAGAACGCGATCAATCCGTTCCGGTAGGTGAAGCGGGACCGGCTTCCCTGCCCGGCGCACAGGAGAGGGCTGCGGGTGAGAGCCTCTTTCCGGCACTCGGCAACGATCGCCCGGGTTCCGGATGAAAGCGCTGCGGTCGCCCCGCGTCCCCGCGCCGCGGCCGATGATCAACGGTACTGGAGAGTCCGGCCGGCGCGGGCCGTCGCCGGTCGTGGGCCGTGCTCCTCGATCCCGCATGCTGCCGGAGGGGTCACACGAACTTCGGGTGGATCGGGGGGTCCGCGGCGCCGGCCCTCACCCCCCAACCCCCTCTCCCGCGCACGGGAGAGGGGGAGACGAAGTCCTAGCGATTCCTGGTGTCAGGGACAAGGACCGCTCTCCGCGTTTCGATCGGCCGATGGACCAACTCATACGGAATCCGGGTGAATCTTGGTGTCGGCGGCGCCGGCCCTCACCCCCTACCCCCTCTCCTGCCGCAGCGGGAGAGGGGGAGACGATGCCCCAGTGATCAGCCGAACTCGGTATCAGTCTCTCTCGCCTCGGGGACTCACCATCAGCAAAAGGAGGATATTCGACTGGACCGTCCGTTCTCCGCACCAGGGCCCACAACGGCCACCGCGTTGCTTGCGAACGAGAGTGCGAGGGCTACTCCGTGCCGCGGGCGGCGAGCCGGTCGGTGTTGGCCCAGAAGCGGTTCATGAGGTTGGCCTGCTCGCCAGTCGTCATCGGCCGGGGTTGGTGAAAATCCTCGATCTCGACGCCGTGGTGGCGGAGCCCGACGACGCGGCCGCCGCGCAGGGTGAGGTCGAGGACGAACCCGGAGCGGACTTCGACGCCGAACATCTGGTCGAAGATGAAGTTGCCGGGGGAGTAGACGATCGGGCAGCCGTCGTAGATCTCCAGCGCCTGGATGACGTGCGGATGATTAGTGACGACGAGGGTGGCGCCGGCGTCGATCGCGGCCCGGGCGCCGGCGACGGCCCATTCTGGGGGGACAGCGACGTACTCGGTGCCGAGGTGAAAGTAGGGGATGACAACGTCGGCGACGAGGGCGGCAGCGGCGATGTCCTCGAGGAACTGGGAGGCCAGGTAGGGGTTGGTGCCGGGGCGGTCCGCAGTGGCGCCGGCATCGAAGTCGACGACGCCGTTCTCGACTCCGGGAGGGACTTCGTAGTTGGCGGTGACGCCGTCGATGCCGAGGAAGGCGACGGTGCTCCCGCCGGCAGAGGCCAGCCACGGGGCGCGCGCTTGGTCGAGGGTGAGTCCGGCGCCGAAGAAGGGGAAGGCGGCGGCGTCGAGGACGTCGACGGTATCGAGGAACCCCTGGAGACCCCAACCTTCGGAATTCCACACCGAGTGGTTGTTGGCGAGGGTGACGGCATCGATGCCGGCCAAGCGGAACCCTTCGAGCATGGCCGGGTCGGAGACGAAGCTGAAGGTGTTGGGATCGAGCGGCTGCGGCAGCGTCGCCGAGAGGTTGCCTTCGAGGTTGGCGATCGTCAGGTCGAAAGCAGCGAGGAGGGGAGCGACCTCGCGGAAGGGGCGGGCGAAGTCGGCGTAGGCAGCCATCTTGAAGTGGACGTTGCGGCCGGGGACGATGTCGCCGACGATCCCGATCGTGAGCGTGGGGGCGTCGCCCAGCGGATCGTCGCGGAGGGGATCGAGGCCGCCGACGGAGAGGACGTTGACCCGAAAATCAACCTGCTCGACCGGGACAAGGGCGACGCCGCCGGGGCGACGTTCAAGCGCCGCGACCAGCGCCTCGTAGTCGGCGACGGTCTCGACCGGGCGCACGGCCGGCTCGGCGGCGCCGGCCAGAGCGACCGGCTCGACCGGAAGACGGTACGGCAGACCGACCGCCCGCCAATCGTCCAGGCGACCCGAGAGGAGGGCGATGGGGTCGTCCGCACCGACCCCGAAGAGGGGAAGCCGGGGGGAGGAGACAAGGGCCAAGCCGTCCGGCAACGCCGCTTGTCGGGACGGGGCACGGTAGGAGACGGCGGCGGCGGGAGAGGCGGCGGCGGGCGTGGACGGGGTGGGGGTCGCGACGGGGGCGGCGGCGGCCGGCGATGCCTTGGGGCTGGCGACGCGGAGGGCGGTCGGATCCTCCAAACCGCCGCCGGCGGCGCGGCCCTCGACGAGCACCTGGCCGGCGGCGACGCCGGCGACGCCGACGCCACCCGTGGCCGCGCCGAGGAGGAAACGGCGCCGGGAGAGGGAGTCGCCGACGCGGAAGCGACGAGGACTCCGGGATTGGGGATTGGGTCGGGTCGCCAAAGGGGTGGCCTTTCGAGTCGGGTGCGGTCGGGGGAAGGAATCCTCGCTCGGTGGCGGTGGTCAGCGATCGGAGTCGGGTGGGTACTCGTCGAAGTAGTCCAAGATCGCGAGTTCGTAGGCATCGACGATCGCGGCCCGGCCGCCCGGACTGGCTAGGACGTTGGCGTCCTGGTCGTTCGAGAGGAAGAGGGCCTCGACGATGGCGCCCGGCATGTCGCTCGCGCGGGGAACGGCCCCCTTAACGGCGGGACCAGTGACGATGTAGTTGTCCTCCTGCTCGCGCGCGTCGTCGTCGACGTCGACGGCGGTGTCGGGGTTGCAGCCGCGTTCCTCGGCCTCGGGGACGGCGTAGCCGATCGCGCCGAGCTGCTCCTTGAGACGGCTGTAGGCGAGGCAGGCGAACTCTCGGCTGCGGTTGCTGAAGGGACGACCGTTGGTGTACCAGGTCTCGTAGCCGCGCGGGACGGAGGTGGTGAAGCCGTTGACGTGCATGGAGACGAGAAGATCGGCCTTGGCTCGATTGCAGACGTCGATCCGGGCTTGGAGCTCGTCGAGATTGCGCAGGTAGTCCCCGTCCGGGGGATCGTCGGAAGCGGTCTTGCCGTCGCCGTTGACGTCCCGCTGGTCGGGGTTGACCTCGGTGTCGCGGTCGCGGGTCATGACCACGTTGAAGCCCTCGCTCTCGAGCCGGAACTCGAGATCCCAAGCGTGCTGCAGGACCAAATCCTTCTCGAGCAGGTAGAGCGGATTGAGCGGGGAGCGCGTGAAGC
This sequence comes from Thermomicrobiales bacterium, assembly GCA_038232775.1. GTDB lineage: Bacteria > Chloroflexota > Chloroflexia > Thermomicrobiales > UBA6265 > JBBSNJ01. Next base: position 2,202 of record JBBSNJ010000258.1, on the reverse strand, counting down.
CATCGTCCTCCCCGCCGTGACCGGGATCGAGACAGACCGTCGGGGCGTCGTCGTCGGCGAGAGCGAGGAGACCCGGGGTGGCGGCCGGAGGCGGCGGGATCGTTCCGGTCGGGGTGCCGGCAGGCGATGGGAAGGCGGCAGCGACGGAGCCCGTCGTGCCGACTCCGTCGTTCCTCCCGCCGCCAGCGTCGTCGGAGCCACCGAAGAGGCGCCCCCCGGCGAAGGCGAGCAGGGCGAGGCCGACGACGAGGAACGTCCCGAGCAGCACCATACCGCGGGATTGGACCGTCTCTTCGCGTTTGGGCCGAGGAGGCATCTTCGGTACTGGCTTGCCGGGCTGCGAGACCGCTTCCCCGCGGGCCGGCTTGGCGGCGAGGCTGGGAGCAAGGGCGGCGCGGGACGTGTTCACGGGGCGGGAATTCGAGGGCTGGCGGGGACGCCCCGGCGGCGGCTCCAAGTTGGGTTGGTGGGCGCGGCGACGCTCTTGGAGGGCTCGGCGCTCGGCCTCGGAGAGACGACGGCCGCCAACGGATGACGCCGTCGCCCCGCCCCGAAACTGGTCCGGGGACCGCAAACCGTCGAACCGGGCGGCGGCGTGTGGGGCACGGGGGGAACGGTCGCCCTCCCTTCCTCGCCCTTGGGAGGAGGGGAATCGGCGCTCGGGGTGGTTGGGGACGGGCTCTCTCGCCATGGCATCGGGGGCGGCGCCCACCGGGGCCGATCCTCCAGTCAAGGCGGGGATCGGACCCGGTGCGCTCAGCCCGGGTATTCGGCGAAGTAGCGGACGATCGCCCGCTCGTAGGCACCGACGATCGCCTCGCTGGCGGCCTCGCTGGTGATGAAGGCGGCGTCCTCGTCGTTGGACAGAAAGAGCCCCTCGACGACCGCCCCCGGCATCGCGCTCGGCGTCAGCTTGCCTGGCCGCTCGGGACCCGTCACCGCGTGGTCCTCCGTCCCGATCCCGCGGTCGTTCGCGGCGTACCCCGCGGCGCTGAACGCCGCCCCCAGTTCCTCGTGGGCGATCGTGGCGAAGCGCGCGCTACGATCGCTGAAGGGGCGCGCTCCGTTGTACCACACCTCGTAACCTTGGAGGGCGGTGTTCTCGGCGCCGTTGTAATGGATGGAGACGAGCAAGTCGGCCCCAGCAGCGTTGCAGAAGAGGACGCGGGCCTGGAGGTCGTCGAGCTGGTCGCTATCGGCGTCCCCGGCCGGCGGGGCGACGGTGCCGTCGCCGTTGACGTCCCGATTGTCGGGGTTGAGGCCGATGTCGCTGGTCCGGGTGAGCGCGACCTCGATCCCGTCGGCGCGGAGGCGCTCGGCGAGGGCCACGGTGTGGGCAAGGGTGAAATCTTCCTCGTAGAGGACGTCGACGCCGTCCTCGCGGCGGACGTTGCCGAAGTCGGAGCCGCCGTGGCCCGGATCGAGGCAGACGGCCGCCCGGCCGTCGGGCGCCGGTGCGCCGTCGGCGGCGAGGGCTGGGGCCTGGTCCGGGGGAAGGGTCGGCGCGACGGCCGGCGGACTGGCCAGCTCCGTGGCGGGCGTCGGGGTCGGAGCCTGTGCGAGCGGCGGGGAAGGGATTGGGGCGGGGAGAGGCGCCTCCTCCCGGTTGAGGATCAAGCGCATGCCGACCAGGAGGAGGGCGACCGCGACGGCGGCGCCAAGGATCGCCGCGCCGACGGCGCGGTCTCGATCGGGGGAAGCCAATCGACGCCTAAGCACCGAAGCGGGAGGCGGAGGCGACGCACCCGCGTCGGGGTCGGTGCCGCGGAGCGGAGGAGCCGTTGAAGCTGGAGGCGCGTCGGTTCATTGAGCTCCGGAGCATGGGACCAGACAGGGGACACCTTTCGGCGGTTAGTGCATGACGGACTGCGGGCGCGGAGAGGATAGGCGACCGGGGCACGGACCGGCAAGCTGCGCCTCTCAGCAGTCGATCAAGGCGCGATCAGCGGCGTGCCCGGCGGCGGCGGTCGACGTCTCGGGTTGCTTCGCCGTCGATAGACGGCTCGCCGAGGAGGAGTTGAGCCCAGCCGGACCGGCGGGGGCCTAAGGGACGCTGTTCGGACCGCGGCAAGAGGTACGTGGTGTAGCAGGCACACCCAGAACCGCCGAAATGGATCGGAGGACTAGTGGTGCGTCAGGCGTGATTCGCGGGGTAGGCGGCGGGGTGGTAGTGTGGGCGGCTCCCCCGCGCGACCACCCCGG
>JBBSNJ010000257.1:0-5323 GCA_038232775.1 Thermomicrobiales bacterium | reverse complement strand
CCCCGAGCAGTCGCGCCCCCCGTTCCGCCTCGCCCCGTGTGGTGGCGACCGCCGCCACCCCCGCCAGCGCGCCGGCGACGCCGCGAAGGTCGACCAGCGCCCGCCAGCGTGCGAAGCTCTCCCGGTAGAGGCGGTCGGCTCGGCCGCGATCGCCGTCGGCGTTGGCCACCCCGGCGGCAGCGCTCTCGGCCAGGGCGATCCCCCACGGGTTGGCGATCGCCCGCTACCGGTCGAGCGCCTCGGCGATCAGGGAGCGGGCGCCGGCGAGATCGCCCTGCCAGAGGCGGACGTCGCCCAGATTGGTCAGCAGCAACGCCAGCCAGGAGGGGGCATCGACGAGACGCAAGGCGGCGATCCTGGCCTCGTAGCGTCGCGCCGCGTCCGCCAGGTCGCCTCGCCATTCCGCCACCAATCCGAGCGCGCCGAGCGCCCGCCCGGCGCCGAAGCACGGGTCGGCGCCCTCCGCCAGCGCCAGCGCCGCCTCCCCGTGCGCGCGCCCGCTGGTGATCGCCCCGGAGCGAGGCCAGCCCGGTCGCCGAGCAGGCAGCGGCGACGCGGGTCAGGGTCGCCCCGCCCTCCCGCCCGAGGGCGGTCTCCAGCCAGCGCAGGCCCTCGGCCGTATCGCCGCGCGCCGACAAGAAGAGCGGCTGCAAAGCGACGGGCAACCGCAGCGCCTTCTCGACGTCGCCCTCGGCCGGCGCCCATTCCACCGTCACCCGGAAGTTCGGCATCTCGGCCGCGAGGGCTTCGATCAGCTCCTTCGCCTCGTCCCCGAGCAGACGCGGCCGCACCTCGTCGGCCAGCGCCACGAAGGCGGCGGCGTGGCGTCGCCGCATCGCCGCCTCTTCGCCGCTCGCCCCGAGCCGCTCGAGCGCGAACCCCTCGATCGGCTCCAGCAGGCGATGCCGGATCCCGGTCTCGCCATCGTCGCGTCGCACCAAGCTGTTGTCGACCAGCGACGTCAGGCCGTCGACGAGGTCGAGTTCGGAACCGACGGCCCCGAAGTCGTCCCGCTCGCTGTTCAACACCGACTGGGCGGCGGCGAGGGTGAAGCCGCCGGAGAAGACCGCCAGCCGCCGGAAGACCACCTGCTCGTCCTGGTCGAGCAGCGTGTGGCTCCAGGCCATCGCGTTGCGCATCGTCCGCAGCCGCGGCGGCTGGTCCGTCGACCCTCCGGTCATCAGATCGAGCTGGGCGGAGAGGCGGGCCCGCAGTGCCTCGACGGGGAGCGCCTTGAGCCAGGCGGCCGTCAGGCTCGATCGCTAGGGGCAACCCATCGAGGCGGCGGCAGATGTCGGCGACCGACTCGGCGTTGGCGGCGGAGAGCGCGAACTCGGCCCGGACCGCCCGCGCCCGCTGGACGAAGAGTTGGACCGCCGCGCTGGTGGCGATGGTCGGGGGCGGGGTTGCCGGCTCCGAGCCGGTCGGTCCCGGCCGGTCCGAGCGAGGCGTCGAGGCCGGGGTCGGCGGCGGCACCGCCAAGGGCGCGACCTCGAACTCGTGCTCGCCCGTGATCCGCAACGGGATCCGACTCGTGACCACCAGCCGCAGGTTCGGGCAGGCTTGGAGGAGCTCGGCGACGACCGGCCCCGCCGTCACCTGCTCCAGATTGTCGAGCACGATGAGCGCGTGGTCGCGGTCCACCTGCGCCGCGATCTGCTCGAGCAGCGGACGATCGCCGGCGATTCACCCCCTTCGCGCGGGCGATCGTCGGCAAGACCAGCGCCGGATCGCGGATCGGCGCCAACCCGTTGAACCCGACGCCGCCGGGGAAGCGCGGCCCGAGCCGGGTCGCGACCTCGACCGCGAGCCACGTTTTGCCGACGCCACCGGGAACGGTCAGCGTCAGCAACCGGACCTGGGCCTCCAGGAGCAACGCGGTGATCGTCCCGATCTCCCGATTCCGGCTGACGAGCGGGATGAGAGACAGGGGAACCGTCGCCGTGGAGGGCTCACGGCGCCCGGCGACCGGCCCAAACTCACTCTCGTGCGGCGGTGGCGGGAGCGGCATCGGACGTCGTCGCCTCCGACTCGGAACCACCTCGGAACTACCTCGGAACCAACGAGCGGTAGTTGGCGGGGCGCGTCACCCAAGAGCGGCGCCTGGGCTCGCCCTCGACGAATCGTCGGGGATCGCCGGGGGCGACACCCGGGCGCCGCTGGGCCACGGGAATCATCGCCGGTCGGCGAGCGGAGCGCCCTTCTGGCTGGGCGGTGTAGTCCTCCCCCAAATCCGATCAGCCGGCGGCGGTGAGGAAGCCGGGATCGACGGCGAAGGCGGCGGCGACGCCGAGGCGGTCCATCACCGCCAGGCTGAGGGCGTCGGTCAGCGATAGACTCGGGCCGGCCGCCTTGTCCTCCCCGACCGACAGCAGCCGGCGCTGGGCCTCGGCCAGGTCCGCCTCGTCAACGTGGTAGACCGCCAGCCGCTGCCGCCGCAGCCAGTCGCCAGCCACCGCCGGCCCGAGCCCGAGCCGGAGCAGGTCGTAGGCTTCGGCCAGGCCGTGGTCGGTCGTGAAGAGCTTGTAGCCGTCGCCGACCAGGTCGCGGTAGGCAGCGACGGCGGCGGCGTGGGCCGGGTCGTCGGCGTCGACCAGGGCGACGATCGCCGAGGCGTCGACGAAGGCGGCCGTGGGCGCCGCGGGGTCGTCCCCGCGCGGTCCCGCCTCCGGTCGGGCGACTGCGACCTCCGCCCGGCCGGACGCGTCGGACGCGCCGGGCTCGGCCACCGCCGTCGCCGCCGTCACCGAAGTCACCGCCGCCACCGGGCGGAGCGGCGGTAGGCGTCCTTGCCGTCGGCGATCGCGACCCGGCCGCCCCCCCGCCCGATCCCGATCGTCTCGGCCAGGGGCTCGACCACGTCGCCGGGGGGGACGCGGGCGAGGAAGGCGCCCTCCCCAGCCCCGGCGGCGAGGGCCGTCCGGAACTCGGCCAACGCCCCCGCCTCGATGAACCACTGGTTGCCGATCCGGCGCCCCCGCAGCCGCCCCTCCCGCAGGTAGCGGCGGACCTGCTCGGTCGAGCGGCCGAGCCGCCGCGCCGCTTCGGGGACGGCGAGGGCTTCGGGCTCGGGCGGTGCCGGTGCTCGCGGGTCCACGCGCTCCTCCCCTCGCCCGCGGGGTCGGGCCGCGCCCCACCCCGGCTGGTCCGCCCTGGCAGCATAGCGAAGGCCTCCCGGAGGGTCAACGGCGGGCGGGCGATATACGGAATCCGGTTGAATCGTGGTGCTCCGGCATTCGGGAGCGACTCCCCTCGCCCATCGCACCGGGAGAGGGGTCGGGGGTGAGCGCCTCTCTCCGGCAAACGCCACTGATCGCTTGGATTCCGTATCAGGCGTCAGTATGCGGGGGCGAGGTGGTGGGGAGCGGCGAACGTCAGGACGGCGTCGCCCGGCCCGAAAGGGACCGGGCTGAGGGGCCGAACTCGGCTGAGGCCGGCTCTGGCGGAGTGCGGGCGATCCCGTCCGATTCGGGCGGGCGGCGGCCGAACGCCGCGGCGTCTGGCGGGCGAGGCGGGGGTCCGGGCTGGTCGGACGGCGACCGCGCGGCCCCCGGAGCGCCATGCGGCCCTCGACAATCAACGCGTCCGGGAGTGATACGGAATTCGGTTGCATCATGCGTGGTCCCCCGGCGGTCCGCGACCATGCTCCCCTCTCCCGCGCACGGGACCGGGGCAACGGGGCCGGGGGTGAGGGCCGGCAACCGTAGCGCAAATGCAAAAGTGTTCTCCCGGATTCCGTAAGAGGGCAGATCCCCGGGACTCAAGAGTCATCGCCCGGATTGCCTCTGAGGGGGCGAGGGCTCTCTCCCGGACAGCTTCGGTTTTGGCCCAGCACGGCGGGTCCAGGCCGGCGCTCCGATGGGTGTCGGCGGCCGGATACCGGAGCCGACGGTTGCGGGGACGGGGTTCCGGGCCCGAGGTTCGCCGACCGCGCGTCCCCGAAGCGCTGCGCTGGGGCCAGGAAGCAAACTGTCCGGGAGAGAGGCGAGCGGCCCCCAGCCCGCTCCCCCGCCACCCGAGCCATAGTCGGGGCGGCCCGAGCGCGTCGGCGCGCCGGCGTCGCCACTCTCGGCCCTCCTCCCGCCGCCGACGGCGCCGGCATCCCATCCGGCGAGGGTGGCCGAACCAACGAATCCCCCAAGCTTTGAGCTGCCACCCGCCGTCCCCCGCCCACGCGGTATCCTCCACCGCGACGCGTGCTGGTCGGTCGCGGGAGGTGGAGACGATGGCCAAGCGGGAGTGGGAGTTCGGACCGGAGGCGGACCTGCCGGGGACGGCGACGCCGCTCGCCGACGGCCTCTGGCAGATCGATCTCGCGTTCCGCGGCCGGCCGGGGGTCGTCGCCGCTTTCCTCCTCGACGACGGCGAGGAGGCCGCCTTGATCGAGTGCGGCCCGGCCTCGACCGTGCCGGCCCTGCTCGGCGGCATCTTCCGAGCCGGCGTCGACCCCGAGTGCCTGCGCCGCCTGCTGGTGACCCACATCCACCTCGACCACAGCGGCGCCGCCGGCGGGCTGGCCGAGGCGTTCCCCGCGCTCACCGTCCACGTCCACCCCCTCGGCGCCCCCCACCTGGTCGACCCGTCGCGCCTGCTGGCCAGCGCCGGCCGCCTCTACGGCGACCGGATGGACGACCTCTGGGGCGAGACCCGCCCGGTCCCGGCCGAGCGAGTCGTCGATCTCGCCGATGGCGCAGCGCTGACCATCGCCGGCCGCAAGCTGGTCGCCCGCTTCACCCCCGGCCACGCCTCCCACCACGTCGCCTATTGGGACGCCGCCCGCGGCGACCTCTTCACCGGCGACGTCGGGGGCGCCCGCATGGCCGGCACCGCCTACGCCTGCCCCCCCGCCCCCCCGCCCGACCTCGACCCCGCCGCCTGGGCCGGCAGCATCGACCGCCTGCGCGCCCTCGGCCCCCGCCGCCTGCTCCTGACCCACGGCGGGCCGTTCGCCGACGTCGCCCCCCACCTCGACCAACTGATGCCGAACCTCGACGCGCTGCGCGCCCTCGCCCTCGCCGCCCTCCGCGACGGCGCCGACCCCGCCCGCCTGACCGCCCTGATCCACGACCACGTCGCCGCCAAACTCGACCCCGCCCCGCCCGGAGCCCTCGAGAACCTCGAGTGGGCGACCCCCTCCTACCTGGCGGCGGCGGGCCTGACCCGCCTCCTGGTCAAACAGGGCGACGTGCCGAAGCTAGCGACGTAGTGGGCGGTGGGCGGTGGGCAGTGGGCAGTGGGCGGTAGGTGCGGGTATCGTCGTAGGGGCGCTGCTTGCTGCGCCCGTCGGGCGTAGCCCGACAGTCTCGTCCGCGGACACGATGGT
>JBBSNJ010000256.1:0-5329 GCA_038232775.1 Thermomicrobiales bacterium | reverse complement strand
CTTCCTCGACGACGACGTCCTCTTGGACCCCCCGGTCTTGGCGCGGATGCTCCGCGTCATCCGCGAGGAGCGCTGCGGCTTCGTCGGCTGCGCCGCCGTCGGCCTCTGGGCGGAGGCCGACGTCCGCCCCCACGAGCAGGCGATCGCGCTCTGGCACGGCCCCGTCCGACCGGAGCCGTTCGGCCCCGAGACGATTCCCTGGGAGCGGCACAAGGTCAACAACGCCGCCAACCCCCTCCACCTGGAAGCGCGGCTGGCGCCCGACGGCGAAACGCTTCGCTACAAGGTCGCCTGGATCGGCGGCGCCAACGTCCTCTACGACCGCGCCAAGCTGCTCGACGTCGGCGGCTTCGGCTGGTGGGACCGCCTCCCCCCCGGCCACGCCGGCGAAGAGGTCCTCGCCCAGTTCATGCTCCTCCGCTACCACGGCGGCTGCGGCATCCTCCCGAGCGGTACCTACCATCTCCAACTCCCGACCACCGTCGAGGATCGCCGCCAGAACGCAACCGAGCTCTTCGCCGAGCTGATCCGGGAGCACGAGACGCGAATCGCGCCGTCGCCGCTGATCGATGGCTGGACCGACGCAGCTCAACACTCCGAGGCGGTCGGCCGTGCCTGATCCTCCCCGCGTCGCCGTCGTCGTTCCCAACTTCAAGCAGGCCGCCTTCCTCCCCCGTGCCCTTGGCAGCCTGCTGGCGCAGACCTTCCGCGAGTGGGAGGCGATCGTCGTCGACGACGGCTCCCCCGACGACACCCGGGGGGCAGCCGCTCCCTTCCTCGATGATCGCCGCCTCCGCTACCTCCGGCTCGATCAGAACCAGGGCCTCGGCGTCGCCCTCAATGCCGGCCTCGCCGCCACCGCCGCCCCCCTCGTCGCCTACCTCCCCGCCGACGACTGCTACCACCCCGAGCACCTGGACGGGCTGGTCGCCTGCCTCGACGTCCGGCCCGAGGCCGTGCTCGCCTACTCCGGCGTCCGCTACCGCTACAACCAGCGCAGCTCCGGCCAGATCCCCGGGGAACCACTCCAGCTCGTCCAGGTCCTCCACTGGCGGACTCCCGACCGCTGGCTGGACCGGGCGGAGCTGACCACCGACGACCTCGACCGGATGTACTGGGGGAAGCTCCGCGCTCGAGGCGGATTCGTGGGCACCGGTCAGATCAGTGGCGAGTGGGTCGACCACCCGGCCCAGCGCCACAAGCTGATCCGGGAGGGCGAGCAGTCTGGTCTCAACCCGTACCGCGTCTACCACGACGTCCGCCACCCGCTCCGCTTCCAAAGCTCGATCGGCAACGCCGTCGACGAGGTCACCCACTACCGCCGCTTCCGCGAGCGCCCCCCGACGCCGCCGGCCGCCGACGGCCTGAAGATCCTGCTCGTCGGGGAGTTGGCCTACAACCCGGAGCGCGTCCTCGTCCTGGAGGAGCGGGGGCATCGCCTCTACGGGCTCTGGACGCCGACCCCGTCCGGTTTCAACACCGTCGGGCCGGTCCCCTTCGGCCACGTCGAGGATGTGCCGCGCGAGGGGTGGCAGGCCGCGGTCCGCCGCATCCGGCCGGATCTGATCTACGCCCTCCTCAACTGGCAGGCAGTCCCGTGGGTCCACCATGTCTTGGACGAGAACGCCGCCGACCCGCGGCTCGGCGTCCCGTTCGTCTGGCACTTCAAGGAGGGACCGTTCATCTGCCTCCAGAAGGGGACCTGGCCCCTCCTCGCCGATCTCCACCGGCGGGCGGACGGCCGCATCTACGCCAGCCCCGAGCTGCGCGACTGGTTCGCGACCGCCGCCCCGAGCGGCGGCGGCGGCGCCCGGCCGATCCTCGCCCTCGACGGCGACCTGCCGAAGCGGGAGTGGTTCGCGGCCGAGCCGGCGCCCCGCCTCGCCGCCGCCGACGGTGCGATCCACACCGTCGCCGCCGGTCGCCCGATCGGGCTCCACCCGGAGACGGTCGCCGCCTTGGCCGGGCCCGGCATCCACCTCCACGTCTACGGCGACTTCGTCCACCACCTCTGGCGGGGATGGGCGGAGCGGACCGACCGCCTCGCCCCCGGCTACCTCCACCTCCACCGCCAGGTCGACCAGGACCGCTGGGTGACGGAGTTCTCCCGCTACGACGCCGGTTGGCTCCACGCCTTCGAGAGCCAGAACGGCGGCGACCTCGGCCGCGCCGACTGGGACGACCTGAACCTCCCCGCCCGGCTGGCGACCTACGCCGCCGCCGGTCTGCCGGTCGTCCAGCGCGCCAACCCCGGGGCCGCCGTCGCCAGCCAAACCCTCGCTCAGGAGTTGGACCTCGGCCTCTTCTTCACCGGCGTCGATGACCTCGCCGCCCAGCTCCACGACCAGGCCCGCCTCGACCACCTCCGCGCCAATGCCTGGCGCCACCGCGACCGCTTCACCTTCGACCACCACGCCGACCGCCTGGTCGCCTTCTTCCGGGAGGTGATCGCGGCACGTTGAGGTGGAATCCGGTTGAACAGTGCCACCTTCGGACGCTGGACTGGTTCCTCCTCTCTCCCGGACAGTTTCGTTTTCGGCCCAGGGCCAAGAGTTTGAACCAGCGATCGAGGGTCTTCGGTAGCCGATCGCCGGCGCCGAGACTGACGGGGCGGCGTTCCGGGCTCCTTTCCCGGTGACCACGCGGCCCCCGGAGCACCGACCGCGAGCCAGAAACCAAACTGTCCGGGAAAGAGACCGGTTTCCCTCTCCCGCGCACGGGACAGGGGCAAGGAGCCGGGGGTGAGGGCTGGTCTCTGGCCAGCGGTAGCGATCACACGGATTCCGTATAGGGTGGACCGGCGCTACCCGAGCACCGGCGGTGAGGGAATCGCGATTAGAGCGGGTAGCAGTGAAGATGACCCACCGCGACCGGTCGTAGGGGCGCTGCTCGCTGCGCCCGTCGCCCGCAGGGCGACCGTGGCCCACCGAACCACTCCGCAGCTTTGGACCCACTCTTCTGCAAAGCGCTGTAGGAACGGTTCAGCCAACGGATCGAATCCGTCGCGGGCCGGACGACGACTGTTCCGACCCTACGCGCGGCTGGGGGTGCCCGGCGCCCACCACCTGGTCGCCACCAGCGCGACCGCCGCGACCGCCGCCACCCCGAGCAGTAGCCCGAGAGCAGCCAGCGTCGTCCCCCCCGGCGCCGCGACTGATTCTCCCCGCAACGCCTGCCAGAAGAGGAGCAGGACGACCCCGAGGTAGAGCAGGCCGGCGACCCAGACCAACGCCACCCGCCTCTCGTCGCCGAGCCGGGCCATCCCCGGCCGCGACAGCAACCAGCCGACCAGCGGCAGGAACTGGAGCCCGTGCAGCCCGACGAAGTGGGCCGCCCGGAGATCGCCCCCTTCGGTGCTCCAGCCGAGGATCGGCAGGCCCGCGCCGCCGTCCGCGACGCCGACGCTGTGGGCGTCCCCCGTGGCCATCGCGAACGCGGTCGCCATCCCGACCAGCGAGGCGAGGACGCCGAGCCGCAAGCCCCAGCCGAAGGCCGGGTCGGGCAGCCGCTGCCGGATCAGCAGCACGGCGGTCAGCAGGCCGAGCAGCCAGACGCCGCTGATCATCGCCCCCATCGTCTGCCAGAGCGCGGTGTCGAACGCGGTCGTCTCGTTGAAGTGGCTGGTCGTCCCCCGCAGCGCCTGCCCGGCGATGATGATCTCCTCGCCGATCAACGCCAGCGCCGTCCCCCAGGCGATCAACCCGACCAGCCGGGGCCGCCCCTGGACGAAACCGAGGAGCCAGACCAGCGTGAAGCAGTAGATCGCGATCGAGACCGCGAACTTGGCCAGTTTCAGCCAGGCCGGGGCGCCGGTGATCACCCGCGGGTCGACCACCAGGCCGACCAGCATCGCGCCGAAGGAGAGCAGCATGATCGCCGCGACCAAGGTCAGCGGCCGGTTGCTCCCCCAGGCGGCGGTGAGCAGCCGCCGCGGCTCGAGCCGCGGCCCGGTCGGGGGCGACGCGAGCGGGAAGGACGGCGCGGCGGGCATCTGCATGGCGACCTCCATTGGAGCGGGGGCTTCGATTCCCCGACGATGCGCGGTGGCGGCTGAGCTGCTACCCTATGTCTACAACGACATAGAAAGCGTAGCGGGTGAGGATTCGTATGTCAAGAGTTACATATGGGGACGGCGGGGCGACCACCCTCGGCTACGCTTTGCTCGGTCTACTGGCGCACGAGGACCTCTCCGGCTACGACCTGGCGCGGCGGATGAAGGAGTGGGTGGGGTTCTTCTGGTCGGCGCGCCACAGCCAGATCTACCCCGAGTTGGCCCGCTTGGAGGACGCCGGCTTCGTGGCCCACACCCCGGTGCCGCAGCGGGACCGGCCGGACAAGAAGGTCTTCGCCGTGACCGAGGCCGGGCGGGGCGCCCTCCGCCAATGGCTGACCAGCCCGTTCGCGCCGACGCCGCACCGCGACGAGCTGGTGCTGCGCGCCTACGCGGTCTGGCTGGCCGATCCGGGGCGGGCCGCCGCGCTCTTCCGGGAGGAGGAGCGCCACCACGCCGCCCGCCTGGCCGAATACCGGGCGATCCTCGCCCATCTCGAGCAGACCTGCGGCGACGATCTGCGGCGGCCCGACGTCCCCTTCTTCGGTGCCTACGCCGCACTCCGCCGGGGCATCGGCTACGAGCGGGAGTACGGCGACTGGTGCGGCTGGCTGGCCGACACCCTCGACCAAGCCGCCGCCGACCCCGACCGGCTCGCGGCCATGCCCGGCACCGATACCGACCCCGAGCGACGCGAGGACTGACGGCATCGGCATCGCGCTGCCGCGGCGCTCCGCCCCTGCCGCTCCCCGACGCGCGCCCCCCTCGCGCCGTCGGATCTTGGCGGTCGGTGTCCGGCGCCCCGTTCGCCGGCGCCCCCCCAAGGCCGGCGAGGAAGGCCTCCCGGTCGTCCGGCTCGACCTGCGGCGCGGCCTCGAAGCACCCGCCCAGATCGTCGGCCGGGCGCGGCGAGTCGAACTCAGAGGGGTGCTCCGGCCGTCAGCGTGCCCGGCCCGGACGCAAGGTCTCGGGGGCTCCGTCGGGCGGCCTTCTCCGGGGCGGCCGGGAGGTGCGGTTGCCTGGCGGGGAGGAAAGGGCGGACGGTTCGCGCCCCGCCCGACCTGCCGCTCGCGTTGTGCCCTTGCACAACAATCGACTCCCTGCTCGCCGCGGCATTGGGCATGTGCCCAGTGCTCTCGCGCTGCCCGAATCGCTACCATCTAGCCCAGAGGTCCCGGTGTCCGAACACCCCCCCGGCGTGTCGTTTCCTCGATCTCCCCCGGAGCCGCCCCGATGCAACAGCCCACCCCCGTGGACATATTGCCGCTCCCGTTCGAG
>JBBSNJ010000255.1:0-5335 GCA_038232775.1 Thermomicrobiales bacterium | reverse complement strand
GCGGCTGGGCGCTGGCTTGTTGGGCCCCTTACGTTTAGCCTACGGCCACTCCCCCCGTTGGGTGACACTCTTTGGCGGCGGCGGCGGCGCCGACGACCCCGGCCAGCTCGGCGGCCCGCGCCCGCAGATCGTCGAGGTCGAAGACTCCCTCGGCGAGCCGGCGGAAGAAGCGGGCGGCGCCCCCCTCCGACACCTTGCCGCGGGGGCTGAGGAGGGCGGCGCTGGGGGCCAACGATCGGCCGAGCGGGAGCAGCCCGGTCTCGTCGCCGCCGGTGCCGTGGAGCAGGAGGAGAGTCGGCCGCCCCGGCGCCGCGGCCGGCTCGAAGCGGTGGACGAAGCCGAGGTCGGGCGCGCCCATCGGGCACCTCCAGCGGCGAGGGTCGGCACTCGTGGGCGGGCGCGGCCGGGTGGCCGGGCCGGGAACGCCGGCGGCGATCAGGTGATCGCCCGAGCGTCGGCCCCGGCCCTCACGCAGCCCAGCCCCCGCTCCCGGGCGACGGGCGAGGACCGAGGGGGGCCAACCAGCGAGGATCGACCCCGAGTCCGTGTTACCCGTCCCCGGCCCGCTCCCCGGCGGCGGCACGGGCGACATCTTCCCCGCTGATCTCCCAGAGCGAGGCGTCGTAGACCGGCCGGCCGTCGCGGAGGACGATCACCTGCGGCGACTCGTGCTCGACCCCGGTCCGGCTGGCCACCTCGGCGGCGAGGTCCTGCTGCCGCTCGACGTCGATCAGCGGCACCTGGCCGGGGAGCGCCGCCAGCTCGCGGTAGGCGTTGGCGCTGATCGAGCAGGCGTAATCGTGCTTGAAGAGGACGACCGGCTCCTGGGCGGAGGCGGCGAAGAGGCGGTCCAACGCCTCGGCGTCGGCGACGGGGACGAAGGGATCGCGCGGGTCGGTGGCGGTGCCCATGGGCGGCGTCCTTTCCGGACAGATCATCGGCGGGCGGCGCGGGAGGTCGAGGTCTCGGTCGGCCCTGGCCCGGACCCAGCGCCGGCGCTAGCGTACACCAGGGGCGGCTCGGCTCGACCGACGGCGCTCGGCGCAGCGGCTGCCCGAGCTCGCCCCCCACCGGCTCGAGTCAGAGGGGCGCCGCGGGGGCGAGGACTGGCGCCGCGGCGACGACCCTCGCCGCGCGCCACGGGGGGGGGATGACGGGGAGGCGCCGGCGACGGTCAGCCCGCGGTCCCGCCGCCGCTGCCGGCGCGCAGCCGATCGAGCGCGGCGAGCACCCCATCGGTGCCGGGGTTGACCCAAGGATCGACCATTGTCGACCAGCGGATCACCCCCCCGCCGTCGACCACGAAGAGCGCCCGGTTGGCGAACCCGTCGCCGGCGCGGTAGACGCCGTAGGCGCGGGCGACCGCCCCTTTCGGCTCGAAGTCGGCCAGCAGGGGGAAGCCGAGTCCGCGCGCCTCGGCGTACGCGGCGTGGCTCCAGCGGCTGTCGACCGAGATCCCGAGCAGGGCGGCGCCCCGGCGCTCGAACTCGTCGAGCACCCCGCTCAACTCCACGACCTGGTCGCCGCAGACGGGGCTCCAGTCGGCCGGGTAGAAGGCCAGGACCAGCGGTCGGCGGCGGAAGTCGCGCAGCGAGCGTGTCGCGCCGTCCGGGTCGGTCGGGAGAGCGAAGTCGGGCGCCGCCGTCCCCGGCGGCAGCGGGCCGCGCGTCCCGGCGGCGGCTTCGTCGGTCGGCATCGAGCGTCCTCCTGTCGCGTTGGCTCGGGTGGTCACGACCGCCCGCGGCCGGCCACGCCCGTCGCCGGTCGTCGCTCGGGAGCATGACCGAACGGGCTGCCGGTCGGCGTGCCCGACGCGACACCCCCCGCACCGGCGCGGCCAGTGCTCGTCCGTGGACGCCCAGATCCGATCTCGGGGAGTGGGTCGAGGGGCGCCGCGACCGCGCCGGTTCCCTGACAAGCCGGGCGACGCCGTGCCTGGACGTCCGATCAGCCGCGGTCCGTCCCCCCCTCGTCGCCGCCCCCGGACCGCTGCCGCGCCTGCTCGATCTCGGCGGCGGCGGTGATCAGGCCGATGTGGCTGAAGGCCTGGGGGAAGTTGCCGAGCAGGTCGCCGGTGGCCGGGTCGACCTCCTCGGCCAGCAGACCGAGGTCGTTGCCGAAGCCGAGCAGCCGGTCGAACAGCGCCTCGGCCCGCTCGAGCTCGCCGGCCATCGCCAGGCAGGAGACGAGCCAGCAGGAGCAGATGATGAAGACCCCCTCCTCGCCGTCGAGGCCGTCGCCGGCGGCGCCGGACCCGGTCCGGTAGCGCAGCACCAGCCCGTCCTTGGTCAGGTCGCGGGCGACCGCCTCGATCGTCGCCCGCATCCGCTCGTCGGTGGCCGGCAGGAACCCGACCAGCGGCATCAGCAGCACCGAAGCGTCCAGCTCGTCCGAGTCGAACGCCTGGGCGTAGGCCTGCCGCTGCTCGCTCCAGCCGCGCTCCACGATCGCCGCTCGGATCTGGTCGCGCTCGGTCGCCCACTCCTCGGCGCGGGCGTGCTCGCCGAGGAGCGGGGCGAGCCCGACGGCCCGGTCGAGCGCGACCCAGCAGAGGAGCTTCGAGGCGAGGAACTGGCGCGGCTCGCCGCGCATCTCCCAGATGCCGGCGTCCGGCTCGGTCCAGCGACGGGCGGCGGCGGCGGCGAGGTCGGCGGCGAAGTGCTGGATCTCGGGGTGGAGCGAGCCGAGCTGCTCCCGGTAGCGGTCGAGCGCGAGCAAGAACTCGCCGTAGACGTCGAGCTGGGTCTGGGTCCAGGCGGCGTTGCCGACCCGCACCGGGCGGGAGTCGCGCCAGCCGCGCAGGTGGGGCAGCTCCCGCTCGCTCAGGTCGTGCTCGCCGCCGACGCCGTACATGATCTGCAGCGCGTGGTCGTCGCCGTCGCTGCTGGCGTGGCCGCCGGCCGAGCTGGTCATGAAGGAGACATAATGTTCGATCTCGTCCGAGCAGGTGCCGATGTAGAGCGCCTCGAGCGTCAGGCTGGCGTCCCGGATCCAGGCGTAGCGGTAGTCCCAGTTGCGGCCGCCGCCGACCGCCTCCGGCAGCGACGTCGTCGGCGCGGCGACGATCGCCCCAGTCGGCCGGTAGGTCAACCCCTTCAGCACCCGCGCCCCGAGCCGGACGACCGAGCGGTGGGCGCCTTCGTAGACGTCGTGCTGCTCCTCCCACGACCGCCAGCCGGCGACCGCGTCGGCGATTCGGGCGGCCACCCGCGCCGGGTCGGTGGCGGTCGGCGACCGCGCCTCGGCCGGCGCCCAGCGCAGGGCGAAGCCGACCGTCTCCCCGGCGGCGACCGCGAACGAGGCGCGCATCGTTGCGTCCTCGATCGCGACCGGGACGCCGGCGCGGACGACGACTTGGTTCGGGCCGCCGAAGGTCCGGCCGCCCCCGTCGCTGGCGCGGAAGAGGGGGCGGACCAGTCCGTACTCCGGCCGGGGCGCCAGCTCCAGCGCCAGCTCGACCGCGCCGCTCACCCCCTCGACCAGCCGCAGCAGCTCGTGCGGCGCGTCGAGTCCGATCTCGTGGCCGCGCTGCCCCTCGGCGAAGACGAGGGCGTCGGTCAGGCGGACCACCCCCGCCCCGGTCGTGAACGTGGTCTCGATCACGAGCGTGCCGGGCAGGTAGCGGCGCTCGACCCGGTCGGCGTTGTCGGGGCGGATCGACCAGTGCCCGGCCGCCGGGTCGAGCAAGCGGGCGAAGAGGGCCGGGCTGTCGAAGCGCGGCCAGCAGAGCCAGTCGACCGAGCCGTCGCGCCCGACCAACGCCGCCGAGGCGCAGTCGGAGAGCAGTCCATAGTCGGCGATCGGGCGGAAGTCCATCGCGTCACCACCTCGCCGCCGTCCGGCCCGAGCCGGATCCGGCGGCCGGGATCGCCCGACCGCGCTCGCGGTCGCGCTCCATGCCTCGGTGCCTCGTTGCCTCGTTGATCGGTCGAAGCTGCTGGACCCGCCGGACCGGTCGGACCGGGGGCGGGGTGGCGGCGTGGTCCCGGCGGGGGCCGACCTGGCGGCCCTTCCCCGCCGGGACCGCGCTGCCGTGAGCCCGGCGGGGGCCGAGGTCAGAGGTCGGAGATCGTGCGGTCGCCGTAGTAGCGCATGACGTGGCCGCCATGCTCCTTGAGGATGGCGCGGGCGCGCTCGCGGGCCTCGGCCTCCGGGGCGTGGACGGTGACGAACGAGGCGCCCCGCTCCGCCTCCCCGAGGTAGTCCCGGACGGCCGCCTCCTCCTCGGCCGGGAAGAGGCGGGAGGCGCGCTGGAGCAGATTTTGGCCGTCGACGAAGCTCTGGTAATTCCTGATGAAGTCGGGGCCGGGGCAGAGTTCGGCCGCCGAGTCGTCGAACCCCGCCTCCTTCAAGGCGGCGTGGGCTTGGACCGCCCGCGAGGGGTCGTGGATGGCGGCGACGACGTAGTGCTTCGGGTAGTAGAAGCCGAGGGCGGTGGCGAGCGGGTTCTTGGTCTCGGCGTCGGTCATCGGGCATCCTCCGCGGCGGTGACGTGGTCGGGTCTGGGGCGGCACTCTATCGGAGACGGGTCGCGAGCGCGAGTAGCCGCCGCGACGAGCGGCGCCGTCGGGACCGCGGTCCGCGGCCGGCGGGGGCACGCCGCCCCTCCCTCCGCTCGGCCCGAGCGTCCCCGCCGCCCCGCCGCCCGGAGGCGCCGCGGCCGCCGTCGCCGGTGGGGAAACCGGCGGGCGGGCGGTCTCAGGCGGCGCGGACCAGCAGCACCGGCGCGGTGGAGCGGCGGGTGACGTCCTCGGCGACGCTGCCGAGGAGCCAGCGGGCGGGGCCGCCACGACCGTGGGAGGCCATCACCAACAGGTCGCCCGGGCTGGCGCCGGCCACCAGCTCGGTCGCCGCCGCGCCGCGCCGGACCTCGCTCGTCGCTTCGAGGCCGCGCCCGCGCAGGGCGGCGAGCGTGCGCCGGAGGTAGTCGCCCGCCTCCCGCTCCTCGTCGGCGAAGGCTTCGCCGAGGGCGGCGTACTCCAGCGCCGCCTGGTTCCCCCCGAAGCGGAGCCAGGTCGGATCGGCGACGCGGACCAGATGGAGCGGCGCCCCGAGCCGCCGGGCCAGCTCCTCCGCCGGCGGCAGCGC
This sequence comes from Thermomicrobiales bacterium, assembly GCA_038232775.1. GTDB lineage: Bacteria > Chloroflexota > Chloroflexia > Thermomicrobiales > UBA6265 > JBBSNJ01. Next base: position 247 of record JBBSNJ010000255.1, on the reverse strand, counting down.
CCGCTCCGAGACTTCCGAGCCGTCGAGCGCGACCACGATCCGATCGAACATCGCCCGCCCTCCTCCCGCGATCGACGCCCCCGCGGTGGGGAACGCCGCGCCCTCGGCCGCAACGATACCGCGTTAGGCGCTAGGCGTTAGGCGTTAGGCGTTAGGCGTTGGATGTTGGATGATGGTAGGGGCGCTGCTTGCCGCGCCCGTCGAGCGAAGCTCGACCGTCTTGTTCGTCGGCTCCGTTGTGGCCCTG
>JBBSNJ010000254.1:0-5343 GCA_038232775.1 Thermomicrobiales bacterium | reverse complement strand
TGAGGGCAGCTCTCCGGGTAACCGGAGTGATGACCCGACGTAGGTCTCAGCCGTCGCGGACGGAGAGGTTGGCGAAGGTGGCCTCGAAGCCGTCCCCCTTTGGCGCGGCCAGCATGGCGCCGAGGAGGGCCGGACCGGCGGGGAAGGGCGCCAGCCGGAAGAGGGTGGTCGCCTCGGCCCCGGCGCCGATCGCCCAGAAGATCTCCACCGCCTCCCCTTCCCGCACCAGCCGCAGCGAGAGCGCGTCGAAGCCGGGGGGCAGCGGGAAGATCGACCAGTCGGAGCGGCCGGCGGTGACCACGACCGCGGCGTTGGGGACGCCGTCGACCAACTCGACTCCGCACTTGATCCACTGCTCGGCGTCCAGCCGGAGCGCCAGCCCGGCCTGGTCGTACTGGGTGGCGTAGGCGCCGCGGACCGTCACCGCGGCGACGGCGTCAGCCGCCACCTCCCGGCCGAAGAGGTGACCGTCGTCGCGGAGGAGGTCGTACTTGGTGCGCCGCCAGAAGTCGGTCCGGGGGCCGGCGGTGGCGACCAGCAGGTCGCCCTCCCGACGCCAGGCGGGCGGTTCGTTGAGCCAAGCCATCCCGTCCATGGTGATCCTCCCCGCCGGTGTCCGGCGAATGGTCGCTGCTCACTCCCGGCGGCGCGGGGTGGCAGCGGTGCGTCCCGAGTGCGAGGTCGATCGACCGCGCTTTGCCGAAGCGTCGGCCCGAAACGACGACGTGGTTCTGTGCGCCAGGGTCGCCCCGCGGGCGACGGGCGCTGCTTGCTGCGCCCCGACAACTACAGTAACTACAGCGCCGGGCAGAAGCATTGTCCCCCCCGTGCATGAGGACCGGTGACGTCGGTTGTCGGCCTCCGGCCGACGGGCGCAGCAAGCCGCGCCCCTACCCAGAGCGACGCCGACAACCGCTCTAGTCGCGGTCCGTCAGCTCCTTCGCCTCCCGCTCTCGGCACCGGCGGGAGCGGGGGCTGCCGGTCCTCGCGGCGTCATGATCGCATCGACGGGACGGGAGTGTCTCGACCCGATCGGTGCCGGGTCATTGGGCGACGTGCTGTGGCGCCGGCGACACCCCCGACCGGGCCAGTCCCGCGGCCGTGAGCGCGTGCCGACGATCGCGGTCGCTCAACCCGTCCAGCCCGGCCCGTGGACGCGCCGCCCCGGCAGTGCCCCGGTGTGGGCGCCGTCGCGCAGCACCCGCTCGCCGTTGACCCAGACGTGCCGCACCCCGACCGAGAGCTGGTGGGGGTCGGCGAAGGTGGCACGGTCGCCGACCGTGGCCGGATCGAAGAGGACGACGTCGGCGGCGAGGCCGGCGCGGAGGAGGCCGCGGTCGCGCAGACCGAGGCGGTCGGCCACGGCCGACGTCATCTTGCGGACCGCGTCCTCCAGGCCGAGGACTCCGTCGTCGCGGACGTAGTGCCCGAGGACGCGGGGGAAGGTGCCGAAGCCGCGGGGGTGCTGCAACCCCTGGCCGGCCAGCGACGCCGGATCGACGCCGCCGGCGTCGGTGGCGAACCGGATCCAGGGCTGGCGCATCTGGAGCCGCAGGTTCTCCTCCCCCATGTCGAAGTAGAAGCAGAAGATGCCCTGCTCCTCGGCCGCCAGCAGGTCGAGCGCGGTGTCGACCCAGTCCTGCTCCCGCTCGGCGGCGACGGCGTCGAGCGAGCGGCCGAGGTAGGCGCGGTGCTGGGGGAGGAGGAGGCCGGCCAGGATCACGCCGTCCGGCCCGGCGTTGGCGGCCAAGTTCTCCCAGTCGCCGGTCGGGTGGCGCATCTCGGCGGCGATCCGGGCGCGGGCGGCGGGGTCGCGCAGGTTGTCGTAGAGGCGGGAGTCGGCCTCGGCCCAGGGGGGGAGGCAGGCGGCGAGGCCGGTGCCGGCGGCGACGTAGGGGTACATGTCGGCGGTGACGTCGAGCCCCTCGGCCCGCGCCGCGTCGATCCGGGCGATCGCGGCCGGCATCTTGGCCCAGTTCGCCTTCCCGGCCGCCTTCAGGTGGTAGATCTCGGTGGCGACGCCGGTGCGGCGAGCAATGTCGATCGCCTCGTCGATCCCCTCCAGCAGCCGCGCCTCCTCGGAGCGGACGTGGGTGATGTGGACCCCGCGGTGGGCGGCCACCTCCTGGCAGAGGGCGGCCAGCTCCTCAGTGCCGGCGTAGGCGCCCGGGGGGTAGATCAGGGCGCTGGCGAGGCCGAAGGCGCCGTCCGTCATCGCGGCGTCGAGCGCCTGCCGCATCGCCTCGAGCTCGGCCGGCGAGGGATCGCCCAGCTCGAACCCCTTGCCGACCTCGCGCACGGTGCCGCCGCCGATGAACGAGCCGACGTTGACCGAGACGCCGCGCTCCTCCAGGTCGGCCAACCAGTCGCCGAAGCGGGTCCAGCCCTTGGCCCGCTCGTTCCACTCGTCGTAAGCATCCCCGAGGCGGGGCCGAAGGTCGGCCGGGAAGGGGTCGGCGATCCGGCCGGCGAAGGGGGCGGGGGTCCACGACTCGCCCATGATCTCGGTCGTCACCCCCTGCGTCACCTTCGAGAGGGAGCGGCGATCCGAGAGGAAGGGGACGATCGAGTGAGACTGGATGTCGACGAAGCCGGGGCAGGCGACCAGGCCGGCGGCCTCGACCACCTCCCCGGCCCCCGCCCGGTCGAGGGTGCCGGGGAGCGCGACGGCCGCGATCCGGTCGCCGCCGAGGGCGAGGTCGGCGTAGGTCCAGGGGTTGCCGGTGCCGTCCACGAGGCGGGCGCCGGAGATCAGGACATCGACGGGATGGTCGGGACGAATCATCGGCGTTCGCTGCCTCCACTCGTTGGGCCCGTGCTGGTGGCGGCGGAATCGGAAGCCAAGCCGACCGGACAGGCGGCGCGCCGCGCCGCGCCGCCGTCGCTCGAGAACGCCGCGACCCCGGCCCTTCGTGTGGCTGCCAGGGGGAGCGCCTCCGGCGGCGCGAGCCGAGGGCCGCGCCCGAGCGACGGTCGCGGTCGGTGCCCGTCCGCGCCTGTGCGCGCTCCCGACTCGCCCCCCAACCGCCGGCCGCTTGGCGTCGTCAGCGGCGTGGCCGCCGCCGCGACGAGTATGCGCCCGGTGGTCGGTTCCGACCACCGGCCCGATGGGTCCGGGTTCGCTCTCGGGCACGGGGCGGCGCGATCGCGTGGACGTCCAACCGAGGATCGCCGGTCGCCCCTACGCCTCGTCCTTCCCCGCCCGGCTCGCCCCCCGGATCGTCTCCACCACCCCGGCGTCGGCGAGCGTCGTCGTGTCCCCCAGCTAGCGGCCGGCGGCGATGTCGCGCAGCAGCCGGCGCATGATCTTGCCGCGGCCGGAGGAAGCTCGTGCTGATGGTTGGCGCAAGCTACTCTGCATCAGCCGCCCCTGCTGGCGGCAAAGCCCAGTTGGCGATCTCCAAGTAGAGCAAGCGGGCCTTCGTCGTCTTGAGTCCGAATACGTCGGCGTGCGCCCGATTGTCCAGGAGAATGGGGTGACGGAACATCGGCGAGTGGATCACCGATTGGTCGGGGATCGCCCTGACGCCTCGCACCGGCAGGACCAGAACAGCGTTTTCGCGCCGGTCGCTCGTCGCTTGATCCCGCGTCGACTCCGCTGTAGCGTACCGGCACCAGTTGGTCGACATGCCGTCCCGTACTTTGTCCGGACGGTTGCGGAAGGCACCCGGTTCTGGTTTTCCGAACGCGTTGATCGAACTTCGGTGGACTCGAAGATAGAGTTGGTCTTCGTCCGGGATCGGTTCGGCGGGCCATGGTCCGTTCACGCCGCCAGCCAGCAGAGGAGCCAATCATTCCGGCCTTCAACGTCGATCGTGCCTTCGCCGAGTTGGCGGCCGCGTCCAAGATCGTGAGCGAAGAAGGTGGTCGCTTGTGCCGGATCGGCGGGTACATTGATCAGAGCCTTGCTCGTCCCGACTTCCCAAAGGATGTCGACACTGCCTTCTGGTCCCTTCGAGATTTGGGACACGGGGGGAAGCTGGTCTCGCTGGCGCCAAGCCGCCTTGCTGGCTTGAACGACGATGCCGACCGCTCGGCGCCACGTCGCTTCCTCGTAGGCTGGACTTCCTTCACCGTCCCAGTTATCGGGCAATGCCAGCATCGAGCGGGACTTATCGATAGCGGCGGCGATTTCACGGAGAGCGGACGGTATCCAGAATCCCCAGCAATCGCGACCCGGCTCACCGTTGACCTGAACACCCCTCCATCGGCGCAGAAAGTCTCGGGGCGTGCCAGACGATTCCCGTCTGGTTGCGGGCCAAGATGTCGCTCTGTTATCTCTTTGGCGATGAACGGCCGCGGGGAACTCTCCGGCCGTGAACGGCGTCCAATGCCACTCCGCCTCCTTCCGCCTCAGCACATCGAGGGGCACGGCCGCGTCACGTGAACCTTGCCCGAACCGTTGGCGGATCACCGCATCTACGAAGGAATTCCAATTCTCACCACCCGCTATATCTTGAGACGCAGGATCGGAGATTGGCGCGTGCTTGGCAGCCATGACCCTTGCTCCGTTACAACCCGACCAAGGCGCGCGCACGCCTTGCACCGCGGTCAAGGACACGTCGCGGGAGCGACCCGTCCACCTGCTCCGTGAGGTGAAAGTGCACGTCCACCACGACCTCTCCGCTGGTCGGCCGGTCGAGCGTAAAGGTGTACTCCTCGGGCGATGCCGCGTCTGGTGCCAGTTTGGCGCCACGAACCCCGCGAAGCTCAAAGAGATCAGACGGGCCTCGCTCGCTGGTGAACTGGCTTGGGAGCGGAAACCAGAGGTCATCCGGTTCACGGTCGTCGAAGACGAACACGGTTGAGCAGGAGACGGACCGTGCCCGGCCAAGCCCCCGAACGAGCGACCAGAATTCGCCTTCCCGGTGAAGTTGGGTCGGTGGTGCGGATGGAAGCAGGGACCGGGAGGCGGCCGTCTCGTATCGGACGTGGACCGTAGCTGCTCTGCGGCCATCCTGAGCATCGAGGATCACCGCGATGATCAGGTGAGGCGTTTTGGCCGCGTCGCGTGCACGATAGGATGTGAAGCTGACGAAGCTTGGCCTCGTTTCACCCGGCGTCTGCTCCAGTCGTTGAGAGAGCAGGTGCGCCCGCTCGTCGGTGACATCGTACCAACCAACAATCTCGATGGTCGAGGCCTTCCAACGGGCGAGATTCAGCCGCTGAAACCGCTCGCTCTCACCCGGCATCGGCGTCGTCTTTCACTCGATAGGGCCGGAAACGGGATACCGGAAGCCGGAGAGAGGGACGTACCAGTTCCCTGACGGCAGGCACCAAGACACGACCTTAGACGAACGTTCACCGTCGGGTCAATAGCGTGAGGTCCTACGCCTCGTCCTT
>JBBSNJ010000253.1:0-5363 GCA_038232775.1 Thermomicrobiales bacterium | reverse complement strand
GACCGCCGACAGGAACCCCGAGAGGACGTGGGCGGCGACGACCACGCGGTCGACCGGGATGCCGGAGAGGGAGGCGGCCCGGGCGTTGCCGCCGACGGCGAGGAGCTGGCGGCCGAGGAGGACCCGGTTGAGGAGGAGCGCCAGCGCGAACACCGCGACCAGGGTGACGAGCCCGATCGCGGGGATCGGACCGAGCGCGGCCTGGCCGAACGCGACGTAGGCGGGCGGCAGGTTGTAGAACGGCTCGGCGTTGTTGAGCCCGATCGTGATCCCGGCGAAGGCGCTGGCGGTGGCGAGGGTGATGACGAAGCCGTTGATCCCGGTGCGGGCGGTGAGGATCCCGTTGGCGAAGCCGGCCGCCGCGCCGAGCGCGAGACCGAGCCCGATCGCGGGCAGGGTGGGCACGCCCCAGACCTCCATCAGGCCGCCGGTGCAGACGGCGACGAGGCCGCCGATCGCGCCGACCGAGAGGTTCAATTGGCCGATGGCGAGCACGACCAACTGGGCGAAGGCGACCAGCAGGGTGACGGCGACGCCGCGCAACAGCACGTAGAGATTGAACAGGGAGAGGAAGCTCGGATCGAGCAGGGAGAGGACTAGGCACTCGAGGGCGACGATCGCGGCCAGCCACACCCACTCCGCCCCGACGCCCCGCCGCCGGCGGGCGGGGGGAGCGGCCACGGCCGAGGCCGCGCTCACTGGGCCGCGCCCGCCGCCGGGACCGCGGTCTCGACGGGAGCGGCGACCCGACCACGGGCGACGGCGACCGTGCGCAGCCGATCGAGCAGGACCGCGAGCAGGAGGACGAGACCGACGAAGAGCTGGATCCAGAAGCTGGGCACGTTGAGCAGGGTCAGCCCGACCGAGACGCTGTCGATCAGGACGGCCCCGAGCAGCGTGCCGGCCACGGCGACGGCGCCGCCGCTGAGGAGGGTGCCGCCGACGATCGGCGCCGCGAAGGAGGGGAGGAGCCAATCCTCCCCGATGCTGGGCAGGGCCGAGCCGAGCCGGGAGACGAGCATCACCCCGGCCAGCCCGGCCAGCAGGCCGGAGAGGGCGTGAGCGGTGCGGACGACCCGGTCGACCGGCACGCCGGAGAGACGGGCGGCCCGCTCGTTGGCCCCGGTCGCCAGCAGGCGGCGGCCGAGCACGGTCCCTCGGTAGAGGAGCGCGACCCCGGCGGTGGCGGCGAGGGCGAGGGCGAAGAGGGGAGAAACTTCGAACCAAGCGACCTCGACCAGGCGCGCCTTGCCGAATTGGGTGTAGGCGCGGGGCAGATCGCGGAAGGCTTCGGCCCTGGTCAGGATGAAGACCAGTCCGGTCAGGACGCTCCCCATGCCGAGGGTGACGACGAAGCTGTTGATCCCGGTCCGGGTCACCAGCCAACCGTTCAGCCAGCCGGTCGCCGCCCCGAGCCCGAGGCCGAGGCCGACCGCCGCCCAGACCGGAAGCCCGACGACCTGCATCAGCCAGCCGGCGGCGACCCCCACCACCCCCCCGATCGCCCCGACCGCCAGATTCATCTGCCCGATCGAGAGGACGATCATCTGGGCCAGGCCGACGACGGCGGTGATGGCGATGCTGCGGCTCAGCCCAAAGATCGTCACCCCGCTCAGGAATCCGTCGGCGAAGGCGACGAACACCGCCCAGAAGACGAAGATCACGGCGAAGAGCCCGAGCCGGTCGAGGAGGCGCACGGCGCGGCCCACCTTAACCCTCCCCCCGGCGTGGCCAGGCCGGGATCGCGCCGGCGCGCCCGCGCCCAGCCCCGCCGGGTCGGCCGCGCTGCCGAGCGGATCGAAGAACCGTCCGTCGCGGGGAGCGGGTGCGGGCTCTCCTCGCCAGGCTCGGGAAGTCGGGCGGATCGAGGCGCCCCGGTCCGCTCATCGTGCGTCCGCCTGGAGCAGCGCGTCGAGGTCGTCGAGGGCCCGCGCCTTGACCACCTGGAGGTGCGCCTCCATGGCGTCCGCCGCGGCGGCGGGGTGGCGCTGGGCGAGGGCGTCGAGGACGCGGGTGTGCTCGGCGACGGCGGCGCGCCGGCTGGCGGGGGACTGGGCGGCGCGGAGGCTGAGGAGGCTGAGCTGACCCATCACGTCCTTGAGGAGGCGGGCGCTGCGGTGATTGCCGCCGCGCTGGTGGAGCAGCTCGTGGAGGGCGAGGTCGGCCCGGAAGAAGGCCTCGGCCGCGGCCGGGGAGTCGGCGGCGACGTCGGCGTCGGCCCGGCGCTGCCGCTCCCGATGGTGATCGATCTCGTCGTCGATCAGGAACGGGGCGGCGCGACGGGCGGCGTAGCTCTCGAGGGCGCAGCGCAGGTCGTAGAGCTCGATCACGTCGGGGGGGGAGATGGTCGGGACGGAGACGCCGCGGCGGGCGCTGACCCGCACGAGGCCGACCTGACCGAGGCGCAGCAGCGCTTCACGGACGGGGGTCCGGCTGACCCCCAGCTCCCGCGCCAACGCTTCCTCGGAGAGCCGGGTGCCGGGGGGGAACTCGAGGTTGACGATCCGCGTCCAGAGCCGAGCGTAGAGCGCGTCCGCGAGGCTGGGGAAGGGATCGGGGGCGGGGACGGAGAGGAGCGCCGCGAGCTCGTCGCCGAGTCGGAACGATGGGTCGTCCCGCTCCGGCAGAGCGGGCGAGGCCGCGTTCTTCGCCGACACGATCACACCCAATCTCCGCGGAACCGACAGCGAGCGCCGCACCCTTGCGCTCCTCTGTGTACTGTATACAATGCGTCGAACGGGGTCAATCGGGCATCCCGACCGCGATGCCGCGGCGAAGGAGGCGCGCGGCGGCTCGCCTCGGCGTTGCGGTCGGGAGGTGCCGAGGGATCGACGTTGGTCGGTCGTTCGGTCGGCGCGGTGCCGACCGGCGCGTCTGCAAGGAGGCAGCGATGACTGGGGCAAGCTGCGGGATCGGCGGCGCCGGGGGCGCGAGGTGGTCGCGGGCGGGGGCTTGGCTGCTGAGCGCCGTGATGGCGCTCGGGATCGGGTTCGGAGCACTGGCGCAGGAGGCGACGCCGCCAGCGGAGGCGCGGCTCGAACCGCCGCCGGCGGTGCCGCAGTCGGATGACCCGACGCGGGTGGCGGTGGTCCCCGGCGGGCCGCACCCCTACTTCGCGCCGATGGAGGGAGCGCTCGCCGACGCCGAGGAGACGTTCGGGCTCGGCGAAGGGTCGTTCAAGGCGCCCGAGCGCTGGGACCTGAACGCCCAGAACGAGCTGGTCGAGACGCTGGTCGCCCAAGGGCACAACGGGTTCGCACTCTTCCCGGGCGACGCCAACGGCTCCAACGGCACGATCGAGGAGCTGATGGGGGAGGAGATCCCGACCGTCCTGGTGGGAGGCTGCACGACGCAGCCGACGATGGCCCAGTTCTGCATCGCGACCGACGTCGCCAACTCCGCCTACCTCGCCACCCAGTCGCTGATCGAGGCGATGGGCGGGGAGGGGGCGATCGTCCACTTCACCGGCTTCCTGGTCGACCCGAACACGCGCCTGCGGATGGACGCCGTCGAGCGGGCGGTGGCCGAGACGGACGGGCGGGTGACGCTGCTCCAGCACTTGACCGACGTCGACAGCCAGGAGGAGGCCGACACCAAGATCAACGCCCTGCTGGCGGCCTCGCGCGACGAGATCGACGGGATCGTGACGACGGCCTACGTCCCCTCGGTGGTGGCGGCGACGGCGCTGCGCAACCTGGGCGACAAGCGGATCAAGATGGTCGGTATCGACGACGACCCGATCGTACTCGCAGCGGTGACCGACGGCTTCCTGGTCGGGACGATGGCGCAGAACCCGTACGGCCAAGCCTACGTCGCCTCCTTCGCCCTCGACCGGCTCCGCCTCGGCTGTCAAATGGTCCCCGATTCGCCGTTCTTGATCGACTCGGGGACGTTCCTGATCGACGCCGCCAAGGTCGATACCTACCAGCAGGAGCTGGAGGCGTTGACGGGCGAGATCCAGTCCGGGTTCGAGGCGCAGTACCTGGATTGCGGCTGAGTCGGCGATCGCCGGCGACCAGGAGGCGGTGGTCGGTCGCCGATTGTCTCGGGGCGGGTCGGCCGGCGGCCTCGCCCCCCGGCGACCGATTGATCGGGACCGGATCGGTCTCCTCCTGATCATCCCCCCACGGCCCACTGCCCACGGCCCACTCGGAGATGCCCGTGCAGATCACCCGCGCCGAGGCCTACCTGGTCGACCTGGAGCCGGAGACGCCGCGGCAGGACGCGATCCAGGCGTTCGTCAAGCAGGAGACGATCTTCGTCGAGATCGAGACCGAGGACGGGTTGGTCGGCACCGGCTACGCCTACACGATCGGGACCGGCGGCCGCGCCGTCCTCGCCCTGCTGCGGGAAGATCTGCTCGGGCGGCTGCTGGGGGAGGACGCGCGCGAAGTCGAGGGGCTCTGGCAGTCGCTCTTCTGGGCGACCCACGGCACGGTGGTCGGGGCGATCACCAGCCTCGCCCTGGCGGCGGTCGACACCGCGCTCTGGGACCTGCGCTGCCTGGCCGCCGGCCAGCCCCTCTGGCGGCTGGCCGGGGGGGCGCGGCGGCGGGTGCCGCTCTACGACACCGAGGGGGGCTGGCTCCAGCTCTCGACCGAGGAGGTCGTCGCCGGGGCGCGGGCGTCGGTGGCGCGGGGGTGGCCGGGGGTCAAGCTCAAGGTCGGCAAGGCGGACGCCGACGAGGACGTCGAGCGGCTGCGGGCGGTGCGGGCGGCGGTCGGCCCGCGGGTCCACCTGATGGCCGACGCCAACCAGTGCTTCACCGCCGCCGAGGCGAAGCGGCGGGCGCGCTTGTTCGAGCCGTTCGACCTCTTCTGGTTCGAGGAGCCGCTGCCGGCCGAGGACATCGCCGGCCACGCCCGGCTGGCGGCCTCGACCAGCATCCCGATCGCGGTCGGCGAGAGCCTCTACAGCCTGAGCCACTTCCGGGAGTACCTGGCGGCCGGGGCCTGCGGCGTGGTCCAGGTCGACGTCGCCCGGATCGGCGGCATCACCCCCTGGCTGAAGACCGCCCACCTGGCGGAAGCGTTCAACGTCGCGGTCGCCCCCCACTTCTTGATGGAGCTGCACGTCAGCCTGGCGGCGGCGGTGCCAAATGCGCTTTATGTCGAGCACATCCCCCAACTGCGGCCGTTGACGACCCGCGGCATCAAGATTGTCGGAGGTTCGGCCATCGCCCCCGACGAGCCGGGGCTCGGCCTCGCCTGGGACCGGGGGGCGATCGCGCGGCTGCGGGTGGCGTGATACGGAATCCGCGTGACTGCTTCTGTTTCTCAGACGAAATCGGGTTGAACAACTCCACTATCGGGCGCCGGACCGGCTCCCCTCTCCCGCGCACGGGACAGGGGGAAGGGGGCTGG
>JBBSNJ010000252.1:0-5380 GCA_038232775.1 Thermomicrobiales bacterium | reverse complement strand
TCGTCCAGGCGGTCGAGGAGGTGCGGCGGCTGCCGAAGATCAACTACGCTCGGGTTCGCGACATCATCGGCCCGAACCGGCTGATGATCGAGCAGTCGAGCGCCGTCTTCCGCTTCGACGACCTGCCTCCGGCGTCGGCGGCGGACCGGGCCGAGCGCGCCCGCCGCCTGGTGGCCGAGGCGATCGGCGACGTCGCCCCGGAGCTGGTGAGTGCCTACCGTCTGCTGCTCGGTCTCGGCAGCCACGACCTCTCGGCGATGCGGGAGCTGATCGGCCGGCCGAACCGGGTCGTCGCCGCCAGCCAGTGGAACGGCGGCCGCTTCATCGCCGCGATCCTCGGCTACGACGGCTTCAACACCGTCTTCGAGATGGGCGTCGACCAGCAGCGCCGCTTCGACGCCCACCTCGAGGTCTACGGCGATACGCGCTCGATCCGGGTCCAGTACGACACGCCCTACATCCGTCACCTGCCGACGACGCTGATCGTCCAAGAGACGGTCGGCGAAGCGTTCCACGAGACCATCACCCGCCCCACGTTCACGGACCCCTACACCCACGAGCTCGAAGCGTTCCACGCGGTCGTCACCGAGGGAGTCGCGCCCAAGACGCTGCCCGAGGACTTCCGGGCCGACCTCGACCTCTTCCGCGACATCATCGCGGCGCTCCAGCGGGTACCATAGGGGGCGCCATCGATCCGTCCCCCCCCCGCCGACGAGCGTCGGCGCCCGGAACGCCGGCGGAACAGGCGCCCCTGGTCGAGACTGGAGCCGGTCGCCTTCCCCACTCCCGTCGTTCCGAGGGGAGTGAGGGCGCGACCCCGGCACGCACCACCGACTCTTTGGAAGACGCATGACGCACCCGGACGCGGGCGGCCAACCCCCGCCCTCTGCCCTCCCGCAGCCATCGGCCGAGGACGCGCTCGGCGCTCGCCCGACGACGACTTACCGCGACGCGGGGGTGGACGTCGAGGCCGCCGAGCGCACGGTCGGCCGCATCGCCGCGCTGGCGCGGAGCACCCTCGGTGGCGCCGCCGCCGGGCCGGCGATCGGCCACTTCGGCGGCGTCTACCGGCTGCCGGCCGGGGGCGCCCGCCTCCTCGTCGCCAGCGCCGACGGCATCGGCACCAAGCTCAAGCTCGCCGTCGCCCTCGGCGGCGAGGCCCACGCCCGCGTCGGCGCCGACCTGGTCAACCACTGCCTCAACGACGTGCTCGCCCTCGGCGCCCGACCCCTCTTCTTCCTCGACTACGTCGCCATGGGCCGGCTCGACCCCGCCGTCCTCGAAGCGCTGGTCGGGGGGATGGCCGCCGCCTGCCGGGAGAGCGGGGTCGCCCTGATCGGCGGCGAGACGGCCGAGATGCCGGGGCTCTACGCCGGCGACGACTACGACGCCGCTGGCTTCGTCGTCGGCGAAGCCGCCCCCGGTGCGCTCGTCGACGGCGCCGCGATCGAGGACGGCGACCTCCTGATCGGTCTCCCCAGCGGCGGCCTCCAGACCAACGGCTACAGTTTGGCCCGCCGCGTCCTCGGCCTCGGCGGCGAGCGAGAGGCGGACCGCCGGCGGCTGGCCGCCCCGCTGCCGGGGGGGGACGGCGAATCGCTCGGCGAGGCGCTGATGCGCCCCCACCGCTCATTCTTGGCGATCGTCCGCCCGCTGCTCGACCGCGGTCTGGTGCGGGGGATGGCGCACATCACCGGCGGCGGGCTGCCCGGCAACCTGCCGCGGATGTTGCCGTCCGGGCTGGCCGCGGCGCTCGACCCCGAGTCTTGGCCGCGCCCCCCGATCTTCGCCGCGCTGGCGCGGGCCGGGGGCATCCCCCCGGCCGAGTGCTGGCGCGCCTTCAACATGGGGGTCGGCTTCGTGCTCGCGGCCCCTCCGGAGGGAGCCGCCGCGGCGCTGGATACGCTCGCCACCGGGCCGGAACCAGCTCCGGCTGCGACCGTCATCGGGCGGGTGGTGCCGCGCGGCGGCGCCGATCAGCCGGCGACGCGGGGCCTGCTCGCCTCGACGGCGGACAGTAGTCAGTAGTCAGTGGGCAGCGAGCGGTACGCCGCTGGGGCTCGGACAGCCGTCCACCTAACGCCTAGCGCCTGCCCACTGACTACTGACTACTGACTACTAATTACCGACTACTCCGAAAGGGAAGCATGGCGCTGATCGACGTCGCCGCCCGCGAGATCTACGGGAAGATCGTCTACTACGGACCTGGCCGTGGCGGCAAGACGACCAACCTCCGCTCCATCTACGCCCAGCTCCCGGCGGCTGCCGGGCGGCACAACCTCTTCTCGATCGCGACCGCGACCGATCGCACGCTCTTCTTCGACGTCCTGCCGCTCGACCTTGGGTCGGTCGACGGCTTCCGCGTCCGGTACCGCCTCTACACCGTCCCCGGCCAGAGCCGCTCCGAGCGGACCCGGATCGCCGTCCTGACCGGGGCCGATGGGGTCGTCTTCGTCGCCGACGCCCAGGCCGACCGCCTCGCCGACAATCGGCGGAGCCTCGACGAACTGGCCGATAACATCGGCCGCCAGGGTAAGCGCTTCCTCGACTACCCGCTCGTGATGCAGTACAACAAGATGGACCTGCCCGAGGCGTTGCCGGCACCCATCCTCGACCGCTCCTTGAACCCGCTCGCCGTCCCTCGGTTCGAAGCCGCGGCGGTCGCTGGCAGCGGTGTCGTCGAGACGCTGCGGGCCATCTGCGAGCGGGTCACGCGGACGCTGTAGGCGGCTACTGGCTATCGGCCATCAGCTATCGGCTATCGGCCGGCTCGGACGGGAAGGTCGTGGGGCGCGGCCAACCGCATCCTCGCGGCAGCGCCGACCTCGGCGATGGCGACCACCGGCCAAAAGCCGATGGCCAATGGCCGATGGCCGAAAGCCGATAGCCAACAGCGGATAGTCGATAGCCGCTACCCGCCTCGTCATCCGGGGCGCGCTCTGCCATAATCGAGGCCGCTCGCGGAGGTAATCGCCGTGGTCGTGCACCTCGGGTCGGACCCGCCGCCAATGTCCCCCCAATCGGAGACACCCCGCCTCGGTCGCCGTCGCCGCTTCGCGCGCCGGGTGAGGCGCGTTGCCCCGGTCGTCGCCGCCCGCCGCGAGTATCGATTCGTCGCCGGCCCGCTCCGCTGGCTCTACAACGGCTACAATCGGGCCAACGCTGGCGACCTGGCCGCGGCCGTCGCCTTCAACGCCCTGGTCGTGATCGTGCCGATGTTGCTGCTCTTCGCCTCGATCGGCGGGATCGCCCTGCGCGAGGAGCGGCTCCTGACCAACTTCGTCCACGCCGTCCTTTGGGCCCTGCCGCAGGACCAGGCTCTCGAGGCGGTGCAAGCGATCTTGGCGGCCCGGCGGCAGACGCCTTGGCTCGGCGCCCTGAGCCTGCTCGGTTTCGTCTGGGTCGGCGCCAACTTCGTCAGTTGCCTGGCGCGGGGCATGAACCGCGTCTACAGCGTGCCGAACCGCCGCTTCGTCCACCAGCGCCCGCGCGACTTCCTGCTCGTCCTCGTCTTCGCCGTCCTCTTCCTGACCGCGTCGGTCGCCGCCACCCTGCCGGCGCTCTTCGTCGGCCGCGGCCGGGAGCTGAACGTCTTCTTCGAAAACTCCGCCTTCACCTCCGGCCTGGTCCAGCTCGCCAGCTATGGGGTGTCGATCCTGTCGGCCGCGGTCCTCTTCCTGGTCATCTATCGGATTCTGCCGAACGCGGGCCAGAAGCTGCGCAACACCTGGCCGGGGACGCTGGTCGCGGCGCTCCTGCTGGTCGTGCTCCTCCAGGCGTTCCCCTTCTACATCCGGTTGGTGGGCGGCACCAATCGTTATGGCCAATTCTTCGGCTTCGTTCCGCTACTCGTCGTCTGGTTCTACGCCCTCGCCCACCTCCTGCTGTTCGGCGCGTACGTCAACGCTTCCTACCGGTCCCGCTGTCGCACCCTCGGCGAGATCGCCGGCGTCGCCGTGCCCGGCTGCGATCTGGACGAGTAGCCAGACGCCAGTAGCCAGTTGTCAGTGGCCAGTGGCCAGTGGCAAGTGGCCAGTTGTCGGTGGGAAGGAGCCGCTTGTCGGCCTCGATGGCCGGGTGCTGGCGAGGCGTCTGACCGGCAGCGACTGTCGTCCCGCCCCTGGCCGCCGGCAACTGGCCACTGGCCACTGACTACTGACTACTGGCATCTCCGTCACACGACCACATGCTCGTCGGCGAAGAACGAGGTCGTTCGTGCCGTGTCTTGAAAGTTCGGGGCGTCGCCGAGTGCGGCCGCGAACTCCGAACCGGCCGCCGCCGCCTGGTAGGCCGCTTCGTCGTCGAACGACAGGATCGCTACCCCGTCGAAGGCCGGGTCTCCCTCCGGCGGCCCCGCCGCCGGATAGCAGCGGTAGGCCCGCACTCCGGGGACGGCCGCCGTCAGCGGCGTGTGCTGCTCGATCCAGTAGCGCGCGAAGTCGTCGGCGCTCATTCCGGGTCGCCGCTTGACCAGAAAGACGACGTGATACATCGGCGTCTGCCTCCTTTTGGTAATGGGGTGGCGGCTCCGTGCCGAGCGATGCGGACTCATACGGAATCCGGGTGAACACTTCGCCTTCCCGCGGCGGTAGCTGGCCCTCACCCCCGGCCCCCTTGCCCCGGTCCTGTGCGCAGGAGGGGGGAGCGTGGTCGCGGACCGCCGGGTCAACACCCACGATTCACCCAGATTCCATAGCGGGTTGGCTCGCGCCGCTCGCGGCGGCTGGATACCGTCCCCGCTCGCGGGGATGGGACCGGGGCAAGGAGCCGAGGACCTGCCTCGAGCGGAGCCGAAGGAGCCTGCCCTGCACGGAGCCGAAGAGGTGAAGGCTGTTCTCCGGCCAACGGAGCCGATCGCCCGGCTAGCGTCGGGATGGGGATCGTCGCGACCGGCGCGGACGTGCCGCCCCGCCGCCCCGTCTTGGTTTATCCCTCCTCGTCGCCCTCCCCGCTCAGCCATCCCGGACGCGAGAACGCCGGCGACGGGTGCTGGTAGAACCCGTCGCCGCTCTTCTCGCCCAGCTTCCCCTCCCCGATCAGCCGGTGCAGGGTCGGCGACGGTCGGTCGCTGGAGTCGGTCGAGACGGCCTGATACGACGCCTCGATATCGGCCACGACGTCGAGGCCGACCATGTCCATCACCCCGAACGGCCCGACCGGGGTGCCGAAGAAGAGCATCCAGAGCCGGTCGACGTCCTCCGGCTCGGCGTGCCCCTCGTCGACCACCCGCAGCGACTCCCGTTTGACCGGCCGCCAGACCCGGTTGATGATTAACACCGTGCTCTCCCCCCTGAAGACAGCCGTCAACAGCCCGAGCGAGCGGCCGAAACGGTCGTCCGCTGCAAAGGTCGCCTCCGACGTGTCGCGGCAGCCCATGATC
>JBBSNJ010000251.1:0-5403 GCA_038232775.1 Thermomicrobiales bacterium | reverse complement strand
GGCGATGGGCGCTGGAACGGTCCCTTTGATCTACCTCGATCCGCCGTTCAACACCGGACAGACGCGGCGGCGAACGACGCTGACGACTGAACGCGTCGAGGAGCAGGGCGGCGACCGCACCGGTTTCGGCGGGCATCGCTATCGGTCGCGGGTGCGGGAGCGGCGGACCTATCCCGATGCCTTCGACGACTACCTCGGCTTCCTCACCCCTCGGTTGCGGGAGGCGCCTCGGGTGCTGGCGGCCGACGGCAGCTTCTACCTCCACCTCGACCAGCGGGAGGTCCACTACGTCAAGGTTCTGCTCGATGAAATCTTCGGGCGGGCGAGCTTCCGCAACGAGATCATCTGGGCCTACGACTACGGCGGGCGGGCGCGCGATCGCTGGCCGGCGAAGCACGACACGATCCTCTTCTACGTCAAAGATCCTGATCGCTACCTCTTCGCGACCGAGGAGATCGACCGGGAACCGTACATGGCCCCGGGCTTGGTGACGCCGGAGCAGCGGACGCGCGGCAAGCTGCCGACCGACGTCTGGTGGCACACTATCGTCAGCCCGACGGGGAAGGAGAAGACCGGCTACCCGACGCAAAAGCCGGTTGGGGTGCTGAAGCGGATCGTGGCCGCCTCCTCCCGCCCCGACGACCTGGTGCTCGACGTCTTCGCTGGGAGCGGGACGACCGGGGCAGCCGCCCTCGCCCTCGGCCGGCGCTTCCACCTGGTCGACGACAACCCCGAGGCCATCGCCGTGATGGCCGAGCGCTTCGCCGGCGTGCCGGGGATCGAGTTTGTCGGTAGTGGGTAGTGGGTAGTACGGAGCCAGACGCCAGACGCCAGACGCCAGACGCCTACCGTCTATCCACTACCTACTACCCACTCCGTCAGTGATCGCGGGCGCGGCGAGGACGGACCGGGGAGGCGGATTCGCCCGTCTCGACGTCGCGGCGCTGGGTGACGACGACGTCGAGTTCTTGCTGGGCCTGCTCGACCCGCAGCCTCGCCCGCTGCTCGTTCAGGATCCAGAGATCGCGGCGGAGGGAGACGTCGACCAAGCGGAGTTCGTCGAGCTGGCCGCCGAGAGCGGTGATGCGGAAGCCGAGGTCGCGGTGGGCCTCGGCCAGCTCTTCCAGGCGCTCGGTCACGCGCTCGTAGCGTCCCTCCTGGGCCTGGCGGATGTCGTCGAACCGGGCGTCGATTTCCTGTCGGGTGTCTTCCGCCCGCTCCAGCACCAGCTCGTGCCGCTCGACCGCTTGGGTTTGGAAGCGGGCGAGGTCCTGGCGGACGACCGCGTCTGCCTCGCGCAGTTCCTCGAGCGTGGGGTCGACGTGGACGATCGAGCGCCGGGTGTCGTCGATCAGGTCGAAGAGGTGGCCGAGGTCGGAGCGGAGCTCGTCGATCCGGGCGCCAACGTTCTGGCCCGACTGGGCGACCTCGGTGACGCGGCGGCGGGCCTCTTGGTCGACGATCTTGATCGCGTCCTCGGCCCGCATCACGTCGCGGCGGAGGCCGTCGGTCTCCTCGCGGACGGCGTCGACCGCGTCGCGGCCCTGGTGGATCATCACCATCGTCCGGTCGACGTGGGCGGCCAAGTGCTCGATTTGAGCTTGCAGCTCATCGTCCCGCTGCCGGTACTGACCGGTGTCGTCGGTCTTCTTGCGCGATGCCTCGATCAGCTCCATGACGTGGGCTTGGAGCGAGCGGATCGGGCGGGCGGCGTCCTGGAGGCGAGTGTCGAGGTCGGAAACCTGCTGCCGGGTGCGGTTCTCGTCGAGGGCGCGGGCTTGGGCGGTCTGGGCGGCTTCCTGCCGCAGCGCTTCGAGCGCGAGCCGGTTCTGGGCGGCGGTCCCCTCGTACTGCTTGAGCGCCTCGTCGCCCCGGCCCTGGCGACTGATCAGCTCGCGCAACGCCTGGCGGAGTTCGTCGACCTGATTCTGGAGGGTGACGAAGCGGGCTTCGTCCCGTCGCCGGTCGTCCTCCTGGCGGTAGGCGCCGGGGGCGAGGGGTGGCTGTGGTCGGCCGCTGGCGCTGCTGCTCATGGTCGTACTCGGTCCCCCTGCGCGGCGGCGCTGTCCGCGACTGACCCCTTCCCCGCCTGCCTCGCCGACGCCGGGGTTTCGCCGTCGAGGACGCGGAGCACGGCGGCGACGCTGCCCGCCAGAGCCGGCGGGTCGTAGCCCCCTTCGAGCACGGCGACCAGGCGCCCAGCGGCCGTCTCGTCGGCGAGGTCGACAAGCCCGGCGGCGAGGTCGGCGAAACCGCGCTCGGTCAGCTCCATGCCGGCCAATGGGTCGGCGCGGTGGCCGTCGAAACCGGCCGAGACGAGAACCAGCTCGGGGGAGAAGGCGCGAACGGCCGGCAGGACCCGCTCGGCGAAGAGCCGGCGGTAGACGGCATCTCCTTGGCCCGCGGGAAGCGGCAGATTGAGGGTGAAACCGGTGCCGCGGCCGCGACCCCGCTCGCCGGCGGCACCGGTCCCCGGATAGAGGGGGGACTGGTGGACCGAGCAGAAGAAGACGCGGTCGCTCTCGGCGAAGATGTCCTGGGTGCCGTTGCCGTGGTGGACGTCCCAGTCGACGATCGCGACCCGTTCGAGGCCGGCGGCGAGGGCGTGGGCGGCAGCGACGGCGACCGTGTTGATCAGGCAAAAGCCCATGCCGCGGGCGGTGGTGGCATGGTGGCCCGGGGGTCGGGCGAGGACGAAAGCGCGACCGACGGCACCGGCGAGGACGGCGTCGATGGCGGCGACCGCCGCCCCCGCCGCGAGGAGGGCGACCTCGACCGAGTCGGCGCGGACGATGGTGTCGGGGTCGAGCGAGCCGCCGCCGGCGGCGGCGAGGCGGTGGAGGGCGGCGAGGCAGCGGGGGTCGTGGACCCGCTCGACCGCTTCGGGCGCGGCCGGAGCGAACGGCACCTCGGGTCGGCCATCGAGCAGACCGGCCCGCGCCAGCTCAGCGTCGATTGCCGCTAGGCGGTCGGGGTTCTCCGGGTGGGCGCCGGTGTCGTGGCCACGGAAGCGCGGCGAGCGCAGGAGGGCGGTCGGTTGGGAAGAGGCGACAGGCTGGGGGGCGGCGGCGACCGCGTCCGGTGATCTGTCCATGATGGGGCGAGTATAGCGGTCGCCGCTGCCCGAGGGCGGCTAGCCGCTCCGGTCCCGATCACGACGTCGGGCGAAGTGATACGAACTCCGGGCCATGGCTTCGGCTATCCGGAGAGTGGCCCTCACCGCCGGCCCCCTCTCCCGCGCGCGGGAGAGGGGGGACGTGCCCGTTCTCAAGAGCGGCTTGATTCAAGCGAATTCTGTATGAGCTCGGGTGCGGTGTGGCTCGGCGATCCCGATAGTCGAGGGGGGCCGAATCAGTGCCGTGTCTCGGAGGAGGATCGGAGTGCTCGGCTGGGTGCGGGATTCGGTGGGACGGTTCCACCTTTGGCAGCCGGAACGGACCCCCCGCTCCCGCGCCGAGGACCGGGGCAAGAGGGCCGGGAGTCTACCCTGCGCGGAGCGGAAGGGGTGAGGGCCAGGACGGCGAGGTGGATGCGTTCATTCGGCTTCGGTGTCAGAGGGGGTATCAGGGGGGAGCGGGCGACCGGGTCGGGGCAGGAACGAGGTGGGACCGATGCTGGCGTAGAGGAGGGCGCCGGCAATCGGGACCACGAGGATGACGAGCGCCCAGAGCAGCTTATTGCCGCCGCGGACCCGCGGCCGCCGGTGCAGGTCGCGCAGCGTCCTGTAGGCCAAGCCGTACTGGAGGGCGGCCCAAACGGCGATGGCCAACAAGAGCAACCAGGTGCGCGGACCTTCGGGCACGATCCCCACCTTCTCGCGTCGCGGGCATAGTGTAGCCTTCGGCGGCGAGCGAGCGGGCGGGGCTGGAGGGGAAGTGGGCGGCGACGGGCCAATCCGGCGGGCGACCGAGGACGGACTAGCCGGCCCAGCGCTCGATGGGACTGGGTCGCTGCCGCCGCAGCCGGGAGCGGGCCCGGACCTGGTCGGCCGGCGCGCTCCCGACCCAACGGAGGGAGCGGAGCGGGAGGCGCCATCGCTGGCCCGCTTCTACGCCCACCAGCTCGTCTCCGAGGTGGCGCTGACGGGCGGTATCTGGATCCTCTACCTCCAAAGCCGGGGCTTCTCGCTGACGGAGATCGGGATCGCCGAGGCGTGTTTCCACCTCGCCCCGGTGACGCTCGAGCTGCCGACCGGCTCGTTGGCCGACGCCTCCGGGCGGAAGTGGTCGCTCGCGATCGGGTCGCTGTTGGTCGCCGGCTCCGCGGCGTTGATGCTGGCGGCCTCGTCGCTGTGGGTGGTGCTGCCGGCGATGTATCTCAGCGGGGCGTCGTACGCCTTCCGCTCGGGGGCGCAGCAGGCGTTCCTCTACGATGCGCTGGCCGAGCGGGAGAAGACGGGAGGCTTCTCCCGCCTCTTTGGCCGGTTGCTGTCGACCTCCTACCTGGTGGTGGCGGCGACGACTTGGCTGGGGGCGGTGCTCGCCGACGTCGATTTCGCCTGGCCCTTCGCCCTGATGGTCGGGGTCGGACTGGCGGGGGCCTGGCTGGCGGCTGGGCTGCGGGAGCCGGAGCGGGAGCGGGCGGACCAGACCACCCTGGTGGCGACGATCGCCGCGGCGTTGCGGATCGTCCGCGGGCGGCCGGGATTGGCGGCGCTTCTCGCGTTCTCGGCCGGGCTGTGGACGCTGCTGGCGCTCGTCGGGCTCTACGCCCAGGCGGTGCTGGCCGAGCTCGGACTCTCCACCTCGGCGATCGGTCTGGTCATCGGGGCGACGCTGGTCTGCACCGCCCTTGGCTCCTGGTTCGCCCACGGGTTGGGCGGGGACCGCCGCTTCCGCGGCTGGAGCGTGGCGGTCTCGGCGGCGATCGTCGGCGCCGGCCTCGGCCTCGGCTCCGGCGCCCTGGTGCTAGCGGTCGGCCTCTATCTGGTGGCCGAGTTCGCGGCCGGGGTCTACGAGCCGCTCCTCGCCACGCGGCTGAACGCGGGGCTCGGCGGGGCGCAGCGGGCGACGATCCTCTCGGTCCAAGGTTTCCTGTTCTCGCTGACGATGATCTGGGCCTTCCCGTTGACCGGGTGGGTGGCAGAGCGCGGAGGCTGGCTGATCGCCTACGCCGGGGCGGGGATCGTCGTCGCCTCGCTGCTCGTGCTCTGGCTCCGGCTCGGATTTGGACCAGGGAAAAGCGAAGTTCGCGGGCGGAAGGCCAGGGTGGAGTAGTGCTGCGGACGCCCGTCGCCCACCAGGAGGGAATCCCGCGTCTCGTCGGCGCCGGGGCGGCGACCGGTCGGCGGCGGCGGAAGCAGGCGGATGGGGGTTGGCGGGGAGAGCGGATCGGGCGCGGCCAGGTCCGCCGCGCGCTGAAGGTCGGTGTCGGCGAGCGCGGCTTCGGCCAGCCGAAGCAGGG
>JBBSNJ010000250.1:0-5413 GCA_038232775.1 Thermomicrobiales bacterium | reverse complement strand
CGGCGAGCGCACCAACTGCGAGACGACGACCCGCTCCGCCCCGTTGATGATGAACGTCCCGTCCGAGGTCATCAGCGGGAAATCACCGAGGAAGATGCCGTCCGGTCCGGTCTCCTTGATCTCGCCCGTCTCGCGCATCACCAACCGCGCCCAGATGCGAAGCGGCGCCGCGTAAGTGATGTCCCGCTCCCGGCAGTACGCTTCCGCCACCCGCGGGTCGGCCTTCGCCCGCTCCTGGAGCTCCCCCTTTGGCAGCCGCGTCCAAGCCGGATCGAAGCGGTAGTCGAGGAACGTCAACTCCATCTTCTTGTGGTGGTCTGTGATCGGCGAGATCTCGTCCAGCAGCTCCTTGAGTCCTTCCTCCAAGAACCAGTTGAACGACTCGATCTGCACCTGGACCAGATTCGGCATCTCCCAAACGGTCGGAATCCCCGCGTACGAGCGGCGGTCGATGCCTTCGTTCGACCGCACCGTGCGTTCGGTCGCCACCACCGTCTCGCCGATGCCCCGCGCCCGCGTCGTTGTTGCCACCACCATCTGCCGCTGCTCCTCTCTCGCCCCGGCCGCGACCGCCCCCGGCCCCGGCGTCGACGATCAATCCCGGCCCGTCCTCCGCCGGTTGCCCGGCGGCTGGGTCAAGGCCAGCGGACGCCCACGGGCGGCCCCAGCGGGACCCCACCCGCGGCGTTCGACCAAACAATCCAGGACACGCCGAAGCGGGAGGGCAGACTCCTCCCCTCCCACCATCTGCCGCTGTCGATCAAGGCTGGCCGCCGCGCACCGCCCAGTGGAGTTGTACCGTTTCTTCGGCTCCCTCGGAGCCGACGCTCGCGCAATCGCGAACGTGTAGGTTACCATCTGGGAACCATTACGTCAACGTCAGCGTTTCTTCTGTCCACACTGCGTCAGCCGCCGATCCCAGCGCAACCACAGCCGCTGAGGACGTCCTCTCACCCCAGCTCGGATTATCGGGGGCTGCTTCCCACGGCGCAACTCCGCGAAGCGGTTATGCCGGGCTCGACCGCCGTGCACTCCGTCTCGCCGCGACGGGACCAGCACGGCTCGGGGGAGGGGAGCTGGCTCCCCTCCCCCGACTGGCCGGATTACGGCGCCGGCGTCGCCCCCGCCACCGGCGTCCCCTGGGCGGAAACGTAGTCGGCGCAGTCGGCGACGTAGAGATAGCGGGCAACTTCCGGGTCGTCGATGTTGTCGCGTGTCACGATCGTCGTCCCGGTCGTGATCTGCGCCGGGTCGGGCAGATCGCCCGTCTCCAGATAATCGACAATCAGTTGAACCGCCGTCTCCCCGATCTCACCCGGATGCTGCGCGATCAGAATATCGACCACCTCCGACCGCAGATCCTCGACCTGCGTCGGCCCGGCGTCGAACCCGACCATCTGCACCTGGCCCTGCCGGCCCGCCTGCCGAATCCCCGCCGCCGCTCCCTGCGCCGAGAACAGGTTGGTGCCACAGATGCCGGCCAAATCGGGGTCCGCCTGCAACCGCGCCGTCACGATCTCCGCCGCCCGGTTCGCGTCGTTGTTGCTGTACTCCTGGCCGAGGTATTCGATGTCCGGGTAGTTGGCGATCTCCTCGGCGAACCCCTGCTCCCGCTGATCGGTGGTCGAGACCCCTGGCTGGACGTTGACGACGAAGACCGTGCCCTCGCCCCCGATCGCTTCGGCTAGACCGCGGGCCGCGAGACGCCCTCCCTCGACGTTGTCCGTCGAGACGTCCGCCAGTTGGATGTCGCTGTTGATCGTCGTATCGACCAAAAAGACCGGAATCCCGGCGTCGATCGCCGCCTGGATCGGTGCGATCATCCCCTGGGCGTCGTTCGGAGCCATCATGATCGCGTCGGGTTGGCTCTGGACCACGGCGTTCAAGATCGGCGTCTGCAGCGTTTGGTCGAACTGCTGCGGCCCCTGGGTGTCGATCGTCGCCCCGAGCTGCTCCGCCCGCGCCCGCGCCCCGCAATACATGGTGATGTAGAAGTTGTCGCCGATCACCCCCTGGATGAAGGCGATCTGGTATCCGCCTTGCCGGCGGACCGCCCGCGCCCCCACGGCCCGCCTGCCCGACCCGACCAACGTAATCCCGGCGCCGAGCGCGATCCCGCCTTGGACAACCGTCCGCCGCGTAATGCGCCGTACGCCGCACCGTCGCTCTGCCATCTCCGCTCCTTCGTCGTTCGTCTCTTCGCGGTCGCCGGGGCCGCGCCGCCCCTTGGCCGCGGGAGCGTACCAACCCCATACACGCGTCGCAACCCCGGAGACGCTCCACCGCCGCCCACAGCTCGCCGCCGCCGACCTACATCCGCTCCTCGGTCCGCCGCCGCCGCTGGTCCAAGTACACCGCCAGGATCAGAATCGCCCCGATCAAGATCTCCTGCCAGAACG
Source organism: Thermomicrobiales bacterium (assembly GCA_038232775.1). GTDB lineage: Bacteria > Chloroflexota > Chloroflexia > Thermomicrobiales > UBA6265 > JBBSNJ01. The sequence goes on along the minus strand of JBBSNJ010000250.1, from coordinate 3,014 downwards.
GCTGGACGCGAGAGATCACCAGCCCGTTACGCAGCACCGCCGGGATGAAGGCGCCGATCACCGAGCCGCCGATGCTGCCCAACCCCCCGAACAGGCTCGTCCCCCCGATCACCGCCGCCGAGATCGCCGCCAGGTTGTCCGAGTCGTGCGTCCCCACCGACGCCGTCCCGAATCGGAGCAAGTCGAAGCCGCCCGCCACCCCGGCCAGCAACCCGCTCAGCCCGTAGACCTTGAGCAGGTGGCGATCGACGTTGATCCCCACCCGGCGCGCCGCCGCCGCGTTCGAGCCGATGGCGAAGGTGTAGCGCCCGAAGCGGGTGCGCGACAACGTCAACCACGCAACCACGACCACCAGCGCCGTGACCAGCATCGGCGGCGTCAGCCGCACGTGGGCACTGCCGAGATCGAACCCCACCAGCTCCCGCAGCCCAACGTCCCGCTGCACCGCCTGGGGCACGTTCGGCACCGTCGTTCCCCCGGTGATCAACCGCGCCGCCCCGAGCGCGACCCCAAGAGTACCGAGCGTCACGATGAACGACGGCAGCTTCAGCCGCGTCACGAGGAGGCCGTTGACCAGACCGCAGACCAACCCGGTCAGGATCCCAGCCACCAGCCCGACCGGGATTCCCACGTTCTGGTTGGGGAACTCGTAGGCCCGCACCTGCTCCGGCGTCCCCGACAGCCAGATCATCGTCTTCGCCGCGATCACCGCCGACAGCACCAACACCGCCCCGACCGAAAGATCGATCCCGGCGGTGATGATCACGAACGTGACCCCGACCGTGATCAACAGCAACTGCGACGCGTTGAGCACGATGTCTTGCGCGTTCCCCAAGTTCAGGAAGCGCGTCCCCTGCAGCAGTCCGAACACCGCCACCAACGCCAGCAGGATCAGGAGCGTGAACGACGACGACAGCGAGCCGATGAGGGTCCGCCGCGCCTTCCCCTCGCTCTCCATCGTCCCCACGCCGGGGATGCTCTCACCGACCACCCGTCGCCCCCTCCGCCCGCTCCGCCCGCGTCTCCGCCCCAGTCATCGCCGCCACCGCGTCGTTGATCTCGGCCCGCTTCGGGTCCAGCTCGGCGACGACTTCCCCCAGACGCAGGACTACGATCCGGTCCGCGACCGAGAAGACGTGCGGCATGTTATGGCTGATGAAGACGACCGGGATGCCGTTGTTCCGCACCTGGCGGATCAGGTCGAGCACCTGCTCGGTCTGCGCCACCCCAAGCGCCGCCGTCGGCTCGTCCATGATCACGACCTTGCTCGCCCACATCACCGCCCGCGCCACCGCCACTCCCTGCCGCTGGCCGCCGGAGAGGGTGACGAGACGCCGGTCGAGTCCCGGCACCCGCACCCGCAGCGCCCGCAGTTGCTCCTCCGTCTCCCGCCGCATTCGATCCCGATCGAGGAAACCGAGCGCCCCGAGCGGTCCCGTCATCCGGTACTCCCGCCCGAGAAAGATGTTCGCCACCGCGTCGAGATGGGGCGCCACTGCCAGGTCTTGGTAGACAGTCTCGATCCCCCTCGCCCGCGAGTCCTGAGGTGACGCGAACCGCACCCGCTTCCCGTCGAAGACGATCTCCCCCGCGTCGGGGCTGAGGACTCCGGTCAGCACGTTGATGAAGGTCGACTTGCCGGCCCCGTTGTCGCCGATCAGGGCGACGATCTCCCCCGGTCGAACCTCGAAGTCGACCCCCTGCAGGGCGCGCACCGGCCCGAACTGCTTTTCGATGCCGACCGCCCGCAGCACGGCCTCACTCGAGCCTCCATTCTTCGCGCCGATCATCCCCGCTCCGCTGCCGCGTCCGTCGAGAGCCGTCCGCCGAACTCTACCCGCCCGGCCGCTTTCGTCAATCCGGTCCCCCTCCACGGTCCGTCCGCTCCGACGCCGCCGATCTCACCCGATCCGTCCCTCTCGCCGCCGGATCGGTCTTCACCCTCCTCCGCTAGCGGGACCCCGGCGACATTCTCCACACCGGCACCTGCTTCCGCCCCCCAGTCGCCCCCCGCACGCATCGCCGCGCCTTACTGAGCGTTGCCCTTCCGGGCTCGACGCCGCTAGACTCGCGGCCACCCGCCGACGATGTCGGCGCTCGCGAGGAAAGCAGCCATGGCTCCCGCTCCCGCAACGCATCCGTGCTCCGACGCTTCCGGCACCGCCCTGCCGGTCCTCCCCCGAGCCCGCACGCGCCTCGTTTCGGCGCGAAGCCCCCATGCGCCCACGGCTACCCTTCACTCTGCCCCCGCCGCGTTGGCGAGCCATGCCACATTTCTGCTCTCCCTCGCCCAGCTGACCCGCAGCCTCGGCAGCACTGCCGTCGCGGCAACGCTGGGAACCTCGATCGCCGCCTCGGCGGTCACGCCGTCCGGACTCTACGTCCCCCGACGAGACCGCGGCCCTCGGGGCACCGACGCCGCTGCTGCCCCCGATCCTGGCGGACCGGTCCCCCGAATCCCGCACCACGCCTCGTTCGCCCGGAGTTTCCTGGAACCGGCGGCATGACCAATCCGTCATCCCCGCTCACCGGCGCCCACGTCCTGCTCGCGGTGACCGGCAGCATCGCCGCCTACAAGGCCGCGGCCCTCGCCAGCGCCCTGGTCCAGGCCGGCGCCTCGGTCCAGGCCATCCTCACCGCCGGCGCCCAACAGTTCGTCCTCCCCCTCACCTTCACCGCCCTCACCCAGCGGCCCGCCCTGACAGAACCCGCGGCCGCCTGGAACGACGCCGCCGGCCACGTCTCGATCGGCGCCGCGGCCGATCTCCTCCTCGTCGCTCCGGCCAGCGCCAACGCCATCGCTCGCCTCGCTCTTGGCCTCGCCGACGACTTGCTCGGCGCCGTCGCCCTCTCGACCTCGACCCCGCTCCTCGTCGCCCCCGCGATGGAGCACGGGATGCTCCACCACCCGGCCACCCAGGCCCACTTGGTGACGCTTCGCGGCCGAGGCGCTCACATCGTCGGTCCGGAGACAGGACACCTCGCCTCGGGCGCCGTCGGCGACGGCCGCCTCG
>JBBSNJ010000249.1:0-5425 GCA_038232775.1 Thermomicrobiales bacterium | reverse complement strand
CCCCCCCCCCCCCGCGCCCGCCCCCCCCGACGAGCCAGTTGGACGGTGATCAAGCGAGCCGGCGGGAGACCGGTTAACCCCTCGAGAATCCATGGGATCCTTGGTGAATCTTGCAATTCTGTGCAAGTTTGGCCACTTCTTCGATTCTAGGGAGGGGGTAGAGCAGCGTCAAGGCGGTGCGGCAGGGGAGCACGGAACGGCTCCCCGCGCGTCCGTCACCTCGGGATTTTTGATTGCCGTCCCCCATCGCCGACGAGGGAGAAGGTGGGAAGGGCCAATCCAGCGGCCGAATCATGCGGAATCCGCGTGAGCACTCCGCGTTCCCGCGGCGGCAGCCGGCCCTCACCCCCAGCCCCTCTCCCGGTGCGCGGGAGAGGGGAGCACGTCTCGGTTCGGGTAGTGGAACGGTTCAACCGAACGCCGGCTGTCCATAACTCCGGGCCGAAGTGCCACCCACACTGAGCGAGCGCCGCCGAGTCCGCCCTCACGGGCGACCATGGACGGCGGCGACGGCGACGAATCGTCGTGGGAGTGGCACGGGCGTTGACCCGAGGAGGCGGCTCTACGCCGCTGGATGGTGACCGGTCCGCGGGTCGTAGGCAAGGAGCTGGGGGCGCTCGTCGGCGTCCTGGGTCTCGAGCCAGACCCGACGGCCCCAGAGGCGGTGGAGGTGCTCGAGGGTGTGGCGAGCGTGGGCCAGGTCGAGCGGCTTGCCGGTCCACTCGTGGCGCAGAAGCAGCTCGCGTCGGCCCTCGTGGTCGCCGTCGACGGCGACGATGATCGGGAAGCCGTAGCCGGTCAGGTCGGTCAGCAAGCGGTCGCGGACCGCCTCCCATTGGGTGTCGGTGACGACCAGCTCGTCGTCGATCCGGGCGTAGACGTAGAGGTCGAGCTCTTCGACCAGCTCCTGGGTCAGTTCGTTGCGGATCAGGGAGAGGTCGGAGGCGTCCTCGCGGAGATCGAAGAGCTCAGGGGCGAGCGTCTCGTCGTCGCCGCCGTAACGGCGGTTGATCGTTTTCAGCAGTTCGAAGCCGAGGTGGTAGGGGTTGGGGCGCCGCTTGCCGGGCTGGACGACGCCGGCGTGGAGGTCGGCAAAATCGACGTACTCGTCGGCGCTGAGGTCGAGACGGTGCAAGATCGTGGCGTGGCAGAGCGTCGCCCACCCTTCGTTCGCGATCTTGGTCTGCATCTGGGGGAAGAAGTAGAGCATCTCGGCCCGGACGATGCCGACGACATCCCGCTCCCATTCGTCGAGGACGGGGGAGTGGCGGGCGACGAAGCGGAGCAGGTCGCGGTCCGGCTCGCGGGGGGTGAGGCCGCCGTCGCCGCGGCGGGGCGGGGGGCGGCGGCGCGGCCGGGCGGCGCTCCAGCTCCCAAAGGTCGTCGTAGGCGCCGGGCGCCTTCGCCGCCGGCTCGGGCTCGGGCAGGGCGCGGGGGTCGGGCGGCTCGTCGTCCGCCGTGTACGGATCGACGTGCTCCTGAATCGCGAGCACGGCGTCGAGCAGGCGCTCGACCTCGGCCTGGCCGTGCTTGAACTCGTAGCCCCGGACGCGGTCGGCGTTGAGGGTGACGGTGTCGAGCATGCGGCGCGAGGTGCGGGCGAAGTAGGCATTGTTGGCGAAGAAGTCGGCGTGGCCGAGGACATGGGCGGCGACCAGCTTGTTCTGGATCGGGGTGTTGCTCTCGAGCAAGAAGGCCCAGCAGGGATTCGTGTTGATCACCAACTCGTAGATCTTGGAGAGACCGTAGTCGTACATCGTCTTCTGCATCTGGTACATCTTGCCGTGGGTCCAATGAGAGAAGCGGCCCGGCATCAGATACGAGCCGACCTCGTAGATGACGCTGGCGGGGACGAGCTCGAAGTGGGTCGGGAAGGGGCGCAGCCCGATCGCCTGCGCCTCGTCCCAGATCCGCTCGATGGCGGCGGCGAGGGCGGCGTCCGCGTCGGGGGCGGCGGTGCGGTCGGCGAGCTGGCGCATCAGGCGGTCTCCTGGGCCGTCGCCCCGGTGGCGGCGTCGACGGCGAAGAAGGCGCGGAGGGCGGGGTAGACGTCGGCCTTGTCGCTGATCTCGACCCGCTGGAACTTGGGATCGGCGATGGCGTCGAAGGCGTGGCCGAGGGTGCTCTGGTAGCCGTAGCGGCCCTGCCGAATCTCGCCGTAGCCGACCAGGTTGCAGCGCCCCAGCAGCTCTTCGGCGAGGCGGCGGCAGAGCTCGTTGTCGGACGGCCAGTTGTCGCCGTCGGAGAAGTGGAAGGGGTAGATGTTCCAGGCGTCGGGGGGGTAGCGGGCCGCGATCAGATCGAGGGCCAGGCGGTAGGCGGAGGAAGCCTTGGTGCCGCCGCTCTCGCCGCGGGTGAAGAACTCTTCTTCCGTCACTTCCTTGGCCTCGGTGTGGTGGGCGACGAAGACGATCTCCACCCGGTCGTACTTGGACCGCAGAAAGGCGACCATCCAGAAGTAGAAGGCGCGCCCGACGTACTTCTCAAACGAGCCCATCGAGCCGGAGACGTCCATCATCGCCAGCACCACCGCGTTCGACTCGCGGCGGACGTCCCGCTCCCAGGTCTTGAACCGGAGGTCGTCCCCCTTCAAGTCGCCGAAGCGGGCCTGGCCGGCGCGAGCGTTGCGGGCGATGTTCTCCTTGATCGTCCGCTTCTTGTCGAGGTTGGCGAAGGGGCCGCTCTTGCGGATGTCGGTGAAGCGGACCGTCTCCGACTCCAGCTCCTGGAGGCGCTTCGGCTCCAGGTTCGGCAGGCCGAGGTCCTCGAAGACGAGCCCAGCCAGCTCCTCCATCGAGACGTCGGCCTCGTAGTAGTCAACGCCCGGTTCCTCGCCGGCGCGGGGACCGCGGCCGGGGCCGCCGCGCTGGGGGGCATAGCGCTCCAGCACGTCCCCGGCCTTGGTCCCGCCCTCGCCGGCGCCCACGTCCTGCTCGTTGCCGCGGTCGAACCGGAACTTGTACTCCTCGAGCGAGCGGATCGGGACCTTGACGATCTTCTTGCCGTCGCTCGTGATCAGCGCCTGCTCGCTGACGACGTCGGCCAGGTTGCGGCGGATCGCGTCCTTGACCTTCTCCTTGTGCCGGGCCTGGTCGATCGCCCCCTTGCGGTGGAGCGACCAGTCGGAGCGGTTCAGCGACGACGTCGGCCGAGTCGGCCCAGTCGGGGAGCCGGCGGGTCGGGGAGGCGGGGAGAGGGCGGGGCGCCCGCGGTGGTGCGTCGGCAGCGTAGGGTCTTCCATAGTCGTTCCTCGGATCCGGCGGTAGGCGCGGGCGCAAGCCCGTCGCTGCCTCGACAACGCCCCCCTAGGGCTGAGAACTCCACGCCCGTTCTTCTCGACTCCCCGACTACCGGTTCAGCAGGGAGCCGACGTAGCGGAGGAGCTCGTTGGCGCAGATCGGGCAGTAGCCCTGGCTCTCGACCAGGCGGTCGATCACCTCGTTGATGCGGCGCAGCTGCTCGCCGTCGGGGGTCTTCGAGGAGGTCGTGATCTTGACCACGTCGCGCAGGTCGGCGAAGAGCTTCTTCTCGATCGCCTCCCGCAGGCGCTCATGGGAGGAGTACTCGAAGGTCTGGCCGCGGCGGGCCAGCGACGAGATGCGGATCAGGATCTCCTCGCGGAAGGCGCGCTTGCCGTTCTCGGCGACGCCGACCTGCTCCTCGATCGCCCGCATCAGCTTCTCGTCCGGCTCCAGCTCCTCCTCGGTGATCGGGTCCTTGAGCTTGGTCTTGTTGCAGTAGCCCTCGACGTTGTCGAGGTAGTTGTCGAGCAGCGTCTTGGCGCTCTCGTCGAAGGCGTAGACGAAGGCCCGCTGCACCTCCCGCTTGGCCAGCTCGTCGTACTCGCGGCGCGCCTCCGAGATCAGGTTGAGCAACTCTTCCTGCCGCTCGCGGGTGATGCTGGTGTGCTGCTCCAAGCCGTCGCGCAGGGAGCGGAGGGCGTCGATGGCGTTGACGCAGGCGACGTTGTCCTTGACCAGGGCCGAAGAAAGACGGTTGATCACGTAGCGGGGGGAGATGCCGTCCATCCCCTCGCGGGTCGCCTCGTCCTTCAGCTCGCGGACGTCCTTCGGGGTGAAGCCGTCGACCGACTCGCCGTCGTAGAGCTTGAGCTTCTTGCCGAGGCTCATCCCCGCCTTCTTGCTCTCCTCGAGGCGGGAGAGGACGGCGAAGGTGGCGGCCGTCTGGAGGGTGTGGGGGGCGACGTGGACGCCGCGCAGGTTCGACTGCCTGAGCAACTTCTCGTAGATGCGGACCTCGTCCGAGACGCGCAGGTTGTACGGGACCTTGACCAGGATGATCCGGTCTTGGAGCGCCTCGCTCTTCTTGTTGCCGACGAAGGCGCGGTACTCGTGCTCGTTGGTGTGGGAGACGACCACCTCGTCGGCGTAGATCATCGAGAAGCGTCCGGTCTTGATGTTCTGCTCCTGAGAGAGGGTTAGGAGCACATAAAGAAAACGTTCATCCGTTTTTAGCATTTCCACCATTTCGACCAGCCCACGGTTTCCAATATTCAGCTCGCCGTCGAAGCGGTAGCCGCGGGGGTCGCTCTCGGAACCAACTTCGCCGACGGTGGCCAGGTCAATGCCACCCACCAGCTCGGAGATGTCCTGCGACTTCGGGTCGGAGGGGGTGAAGGTGCCGATGCCGACCCGGTCCTTCTCGGAGAAGACGATCCGCTCGACGGGCACGTCCTCGGCCCGGCCGCCGTAGCGGTGCTGGAGGTCCCAGTGGCAGCGGGGGCAGAGCTCGCCCTCGATGTAGATGCCGTACTCGCGCTCGATCTCGGGCCGCAGCTCGTGGGGGATCAGGTGGAGCGGTTCTTCGTGCATCGCGCAGCCGGCGATGGCGTAGACGGCGCCGGCCTCGCTCCGCGTGTAGCGCTCCAGTCCTCGCTTGAGGAGGGTCACGATCGTCGACTTGCCGCCGCCGACCGGGCCCATCAGGAGCAGAATCCGCTTGCGGACCTCGAGACGCTGGGCGGCGGAGTGGAAATACTCGGCGATCTGGTCGAGGGCGCCCTCGATCCCGTAGATGTCGTCGGCGAAGAAAGGGTAGCGCCGCTGGCTCCCCGCCTCCTCGACGCCGGGCTCGGTGATCATGTCGTAGATGCGGGCGTGGCCGAGCCGGGCAAGAGCCGGGTCCTCCCGGACCAGATCGAAGTAGTCGGCGAAGGTGCCGCGCCAGGCGAGGAGCTGCTCCTCGGCCCGGTGCTGCTCGAGGCGCTGGATCAGGTCGAGTCCCATTGGCGTGCCCCCTGGGGATGAGTCCCGAGTGCGGACTACCGAGGCGGGAAGACCGAGCGGCTGCTCGCGTCGCGGGGTCGCGGCTGGTTGTTCGAGGGTTCAAGAGGTGAACGGAAAGCCTCTGGCCGACCGCCGCTAGTCGGCGGCGGAACGGCGAGCACCGACCCGATGTCGGGTCT
>JBBSNJ010000248.1:0-5452 GCA_038232775.1 Thermomicrobiales bacterium | reverse complement strand
TGATCACGGCGGCGGCGGCGGCGGCGGGGAAGGCGACGGCGGACACGGCGCGTTTGCCCTCCCGGCGCGACGATCGGCGTGAGACGGCGGTCGCCGCCGACGTCCAGCAGCCCGCCCCCAAGAGTCTACCGCTCGCGCCCTCGGCCGGACGGGGGGCGGAGAGCAGTGGTGCAGGGGTGCCCGGCGGAGACGGCGCTCCGCGCTCACTCCGTCGGCTCTGAGTCAGTGGAGAAATGAGGTGCCCGCGCCGGGGGTTGGGAGCGATCGGCCAACGTCCGCCTCGCGGTTCGCCGCATCGCCGCATCGGCGCACTCAGGACCGCTCCCGATTGGAGGCACCCCAGGCAGGACTCGAACCCGCGACCGGCCGCTTAGAAGGCGGCTGCTCTGTCCGCTGAGCTACTGGGGCGTGCCAGCGGAGACCGCCGCTCGCCCCGCCAGTATAGCGGCTTCGACGGGCGGGCCTCCCGGCTCGGCGATGACCAAGCGCCCTCAGCTGGCCGGATGCGCGAGACCGGAGGCGTCCGGGGAAAGGCCGTCACCCATCGGCGCCCGCCGTCGCCCCAGCTTGGTCGAGCGCCCATTCCGCGATCTGGTCGGCGCGGGCGATCCATACGTCGCCGGCCTCGATCGCGGCGTCGAGGAGGCGGACGAGGGCCCGCGAAGGACCGGGCCGGCCGCCGACGAAGGGGTGGAGGGTCAGGCACATCAGTTTCCCTTCCGCCCGCAGCACCTCCAGGTCCTCGCGCCAGAACTCGAACGCCTGGGCCGGAGTGACCATCCGGTCGACGAAGAACGGATAGTCGTCGTAGGTCCAGGAGGGAGGGAGCTGGACCAGCGGCTGGAGCTCGCGGTCCGGCCGCTGCAAGTACGGCAAGTCGCCCCCCGGCTCGTCCATCGCCCACCGCAGCCCGAGCGCCTGGAGCACGCCGAAGGTCTGCTCGTCGTAGCGCCAACCGGGCGACTTGTGGCCGACCGGGGCGATCCCCGCGATCCGGGTCAGGGCTTCGAGCGTGCGCTCCACGTCGGCCCGCTGCTCGTCCCGAGACAGCCCGTTGTAGGCGCGGTGGTCCCAGGAGTGACAGGCGACCTCGTGCCCCTCGCCGACGGCGCGTCGCACGTCGTCCGGCCGCTCCTCCGCCACGGCCCCGACCCAGCAGAACGTCCCCTGCACCCCAGCGTCGGCGAGGATGCCGAGCAACCGCTCGACTCCCGTCGGATCGTAGGCGGTCTGATTGATCCAGAAGGCGTCCGGCGTCCGCGACTGGGTCTCGCCCCACCTGCCATCGACATCGATGCTGACGCAGAGCGCCACTCGATAGCCCCCGGGCCAGCGACCAGATTCCCCCTCCGCCATCGCCGCCTCCTCCCTTCGATCACCCTGCTCGCCGGGTCGTCCCCAACAAGCACCCCTCTACCCCATCTTGTCGGCGGCGCGTTCCTCCCCAACGTTCCGCGACCCGTTCATGAGCGGGCGACCGTTGCTCGAGAGGATGCTCGGCGCCAACGTCAATCCAAGTGCTGCGGGTTGGAGAGAACCTCCCCGTGCTCAGAACGACCGCCGCGATGAAACTGCACCCCCACCAACAGCCCGGCCCGGCCGTCAGCACCGGCCACTGCACCCTGTCGGTTCGCCGGCCCGCACGCCGCCCCCCCAGCCGATCCTCTGGCTCCAGGCGAAGAATCGACAATCCCGAAGGACCATCTAAGGGGAGCGTCCGGCTCCTATCAGGATCGCCGCCGAACCAGTTCGTCGGCGACTAGGAAACTTCCCCTGCGATCTCCCCCACCGCCGCGACCAACCGCTCGACCTCCTCCTCGGTGTTCCACCACGCGGCGGCGGCGCGGGCCGTCACCGGGCAGGGGCGCGTGTCGACGTAGCGGATCGTGATGTTCCGCTCGAACAGCTTGGCCGCCACCTCCTGCGGCCGAAGCCCCTCGACCTGGAAGTTCACCAGCCCGCCCATCCGCTCCCGCGGGGTGACGACGGTGACGCCATCGACCGCGCTCAACTCCTCGTGCACCCGGCGCCCCAGCTCCGAAATCCGCGCGTAGGCCCAGTCCAAGCCGACCTCGTCCCGCAGCCACCGGAGGACGGCGGTCTGCGCGGCCAGGGCCGGACCGTAGAACTCCCCGATCTCGTATCGCTGCGCGCTCGCCGCCGGGATCAAGTACCCGGTTGGGTCGTACTGGGAGTAGCGGATCAGGGTCGGCGCGACATCGGCGAAGCGGTCGCCGCGCAGGAAGAGGGCACCGGTCGCCTCCGGTCCGCAGAGCCACTTCTGGCCCGGTATCGCGTAGGCATCGACGCCGAGCTCGGCCAACTCGACCGGGATCTGGCCGGCCGACTGCGCGCCGTCGACGACGAGCATCACCCCCCGCTCGTGGGCCAACTCGGCCAACTCGGGCAGCGGCAGCACCGCCCCGGTCGACCATTGCAGGTGGGAAAGGGCGATCACCCGCGTCTTCGGGCCGAGGGCGGCGGCGACCGCGCCGACGACGTCCCCCTCCCCCATCCCGACCGCCGCCCGCCGCAGCACGACCCCGAAGCGGTGGGCGAGCAAGGCCAGCGGCCCGAGCAGGCCGGGGTGCTCCAGAGCGCAGGTGACGACCTCGTCTCCCCGGTTCCACGCCAAACCCATGAGGACGGTACCGAGCCCTTCGCTGGTCGAGTGCGTGAGCGCGATCTCGTCGCGGTCGGCGTTGAAGATCTCGCCGAACAGCCCCGCCACCTCCCGGTTGCGGTCCCGGTTCCGCTCGTAGAGACCGGGCACGATCCGGCCGACCTCAAGCTCGGTCTGGGCTGCCGCCAGCAGCGCCTCGTGCGCCACCAGCGGCAGCGGCCCGTTGGAGCCGACATTGAAGTAGCACGTCGCCTCGACGGCGGGGAGCTGCGCCCGCAGGGCGGCGACCTTCGGCTCGACGGCGGTTTCGGTAACCACGACGACTCCCTTCGATTCTGCGATCGCCCGGTCCACCCCGCGGTGCTTGGAACGCCTCGATCTTCCCCCCTATGACGGCGAGGCAACCGCCGGCGACGGCACGTCGAGCGCCGCCGTCACTGCCTGGTCGAGGTCGGCGATCACGTCGGCGACGTCCTCGATCCCGACCGAAAGCCGGACCAGACCGTCGCCGATGCCCACCTCGGCCCGCTGCTCCGGCGTCAGCGCCCGATGGGAGGAGATCGTCGGGTAGAGGACGAGGCTGTAGACGTCGCCCAGCGTCGTCGCCGGCAGGCAGAGCCGCAACGCCTCGAGGAAGCGGAAGACCTCCGTCCGGCCGCCATTGAGCTCGAACGACACCATACCGCCCCGCTCCTCGCCGTTGAACTGGGCCGCGGCCGGACCGAGATCGGCGAAGCCGGGGTAGTGGACGCGGACGATGCCCGGCCGCTGCCGCAGCCAGGCGGCGACCCGTGCCGCGTTCGCGCTCTGTTCTCTCAGGCGCAGCGGCAACGTCTTGATCCCCCGCAGCGTCAGCCACGCTTCGAACGGCCCGAGAACGGCGCCCGTCAGCTTCAGCAGCTCGCGCAGCCGGTCCGCCCGCTCCCGGTCGGCGCAGACCACCCCACCCGTCACATCGCCGTGACCGCCCAGGTACTTGGTCGTGGAGTGGACGACGCTGTCGGCGCCGAGGCGGACCGGGTTGACTAGGAACGGGGAGGCGAAAGTGTTGTCGATCAGCAGCCGGGCGCCGTGGCGGTGGGCGAGGTCGGCGACGGCCGCGACGTCGGCCACCCGCAACAGCGGATTGGAGACCGTTTCGCCGCAGACGAGGACCGGCTTCACCTCGGCCAGCGTCCGCTCCAGCGCCGGCAGGTCGAGCAGATCGACGAAGGTGGTCTCGACGCCGAGGGTGGACAGCACGTTGGCGAGGACGGCGTAGGTGGCGCCGTAGACGTCGCGCGCGGCGACCACCCGGTCGCCGGCCCGAGCGTCGAGGAGGATGGCGGCGTGGATCGCCCCCATCCCGGAGGCGAACGCGACCGCCTCCTCGGTCCCTTCGAGGTCGGCGACCGCGACCTCCATCGCCCGCGTCGTCGGGTTCGCGTAGCGCGTGTAGACGTACCCCGGACGCTCGTTGCCGAAGACGGCGTCCATCGTCGCCGTCTCGTCGTAGACGAAGGCCGTCGCGGGGTAGATCGGGGTCGCCGTCGGGGTGAAGTCGGGCCGAGGCGCCCGCTCCCCGGCGTGGACCGCCCGGCTCGCGAACCCGAGGTCTCGGTCGCCGGCGCCGACGTTTGTCGCGCCTCTCGCCGCTCCCCCGCTGCGGCGGCCGTTCTGTTGACTCGTCACGCGCCTTGCCTCCCCGCGATGCCCCGCGTTCGTCCCGCTCGCGGTGGCAGTCTAAGAAGGGTGGCCCAGACCGTCAACGCCAGCCAGCGCGACACGCCCTGCTTCCCGCTCGCCGCGTCCGGCACCAACGCGGACGACGATGCCAAAGCCGCACCCGTGAAGCGCAGTGGGACTTGGACGGATGCACGGGACCTCGACGGACCTCGCAGCCCTCCCAGTCGGCGGACACCGAAGCGTGACCCATTCCGTCAAAGTCACAACCGCGTCGTCCGACGTCTTCGGCCCGTCCCCGCGGTGCAGGTCGTTCCCGCCCCCATCAGCCCCCACCCCAATGGGATGAGGTTTGAGCCTCCCTCAACCTGCCACCGAGTCGCGGCGTACGGTCTTGGGTCCCCCGTGGTCCAGCTTCTGCGTCCTTCTGGCGGCGAAGCCGCCGCGGAGAGCAAGGGGAGTGTCGCATGCCCAACGCCACCGAAGACCGCTTCCTCGGCGCCCTGCTCGGGCTCGCGATCGGCGACGCGCTCGGCATGCCGGTCGAAGGGTGGCCGGCGGCCAAGATCGCCGAGCGGTTGGGGCGGATCGAGGGGTATCACCGGCGCGTCTTCCCAGACGGGACGGCGATCGAGCCCGGGGAGTTCACCGACGAGTCGGAGGTGGTGCTCTGCCTGGTCGAATCGATGACGGCCAACAGCGGCCAACTCGACCCCGACAACGTCGGCGCCCGCCTCCTCTTCCTGGCCCGCGGCGAATCGAAGCGCTGGATGAGCGAGGAGACTCGTGCCGCCCTCGCCCGTGCCGACGAGACGCTCGAGTTTCGCGTCCCGCTCGACGAGGACGGCCCGGCCACGGGGGAGGTCGCGGCCCGCGGCGTGCCGCTCGGGCTCCTCCACGCCGTCGGCCCGTTCGACCCCGACCGGCTGCGGGCGGAGACCGAGACCGCCGTCCGCCTCACCCACGGCAGCCCCGCCGCGATCACCGCCGCCCTCGCCGTCGCCTACGGCGTCCGCCTGGCGGCGCGAGGAGAGACCCCAGCCGCCGCCTGGGCCGGGGAGACGGCGGCCTTCCTCGGAGGCGGCGCGGTCGCCGCCGCGCTGGCCGCGGTCGACCGCCGGCAGGCAAGCGGGGACCCAATCGCCGAGACGCTGGCCGTGAGCGGCC
>JBBSNJ010000247.1:0-5491 GCA_038232775.1 Thermomicrobiales bacterium | reverse complement strand
GCCAATGAGCTGATCGGGGGGCGCCCGATGGTCGTCCGCCAGGAGCCGGAAGATCATGAGGTTGGGACGGCGGGGCGCCCCGGCCAGGTTGGTGAGATCGACGGCGACGCGAGCCACCATCCCCGTGTCCCCTGCGCGTGCCGACGGGACGCGCTCCACGCTGCGGACGGTCAGCAGCCAACCGCCGCCGGGGACCGCGTCGCCCATCCTTGCCGTCCCGGCCGAGCGATCCCGGCCGGCCGTCGCGACGAGCGGCGGGCTAGCGAGGAGGAGCAGGAGGAGCAGGGCGACGCGGAGCGGTCTCATCGGCGCCATCATCAACCCTTCAGCGCTCCCGCGGCGAGGCCGCGGATGAACTGCTTGGTGAGCAGCCAGTAGGCGACCAGCACCGGCAGGGCGGCCAGCGTCACCCCGGCGAAGATGAGACCCCACTCGGTCGAGTAGTAGCCGCGCAGGTTATTGACCCCGACCTGGAGAGTGGGCACGTCCGGCGCCAGGATCAACGCCAAGAAGAACTCGTTCCAGATGCCGACCCCGTTCAGGATCGCGACCGTCGCCATGGCGGGGAGGTTTAGCGGCAGCATCACGTCCCAGAATGCGCGGAACTCGCCGGCGCCGTCGAGGTGGGCCGCCTCGGCGATCTCGCGCGGCAGCGTCCTCAGGAAACCGGCCATCAGGAAGACCGAGAACGGCAGCCCCAGCGCGACGTAGGAGACGATCAGGCCGGCGTGGCTGTTGACCAGCCCGAGCGTCTTCAGCTGGAAGAGGGTCGGCAGCACCGTCAACTGGACCGGCACCAGCAGCCCAGCCAGGAAGTAGAGGTAGATGTAGCGGGCGGCGGCGAAGCGGTAGCGGGTCAACCCGTAAGCGGCCAGGCAGGAGAGGGCGAGGATCACCGGCACCGACACCCCGGTCACGATCACGCTGTTGCGCGCGTACTCGGGGATGCGGGCTTCCTCCCAGACCCGGACGTAGTTCCGCCACTCCCAGACCGTCGGGAAACCGAGCGGTTGATCGTAGAAGTCGTAGAGCGACTTGAAGGAGGCTTGGACGGTCAGTAGCACCGGCAGCAGCGCGACGGCCACCGACAGGATCAGAAAGAGGTGGAGCAGGCCACGCACCGCGACCCGGCCAAGTCGGGCGGTCCGAGCCGACGCTCCCCCCGCGACCGGTCGCGTCGCGACGCGCAGGCTCACAGCCCGACCTCGCGTCGCCGGAGGACGGCGACCGGGACGATCACGGCCAGAAGCAGCGCAACGAACATGGTCACCCCGGCAGCCACCGCGTACCCCTGGCGGTAGACGCTGCCGATCACCCCGCCGAGACCGAACACCTCCCGGTAGATGACGAGGCTGAGGACATCGGTTGTGCCGTCGGGCGTGCCGCCGGGGCCGCCGAGGACGAAGGGGATATCGAAGGCGCGGAACATGGCGATGAAGGTGGTGGCCGTGACGATGGTGAATGCCGGCGCCAGCAGCGGAAACGTGACGCTCCGGAAGAGTTGCCAGGGGCTGGCGCCGTCGACCCGGGCCGCGTCCCGGAGATCGGTCGGGATCGCCTGGAGGCCGGCCAGGTAGATCACGATCGGTCCCCCCATGTGCTGCCAGGCCTGGACCAACCAGACCAATTTGAAGGTGAGGAAGCGATCGGCCAGCCAATCGCGCTGCCAGTCGGGATGCCCGAGTTGGGCGAGCAGCGGATTGAGGATGCCGATGTTTGGGCCGAGCACGATCTGCCAGATGTAGCCGGTGGCGACGAGCGAGATGATCACCGGCATGAACAGCGCCGCCCGGTAGAACTGGTGGAACCGCAGCTTCGCGTCGAGCGCCAGCGCCAGCGGCAGCCCGACCAGGTTCTGGATGACGAAGACCGCGAGGAACAGCTGGACGTTGTTCCAGAGCGCGTTGAGGAACTCGCGGTTGCCGACGATCTGACGGTAGTTGGCGAACCCGATGTAGTCGGTCGGCTCGCCGAGACCGCTCCAGTTGAAGAGGCTGAAGCGGAACGCTTCGACCGCGGGAAACATCAGAAAGAGGGTGTAGAAGGCGAGGGCGGGAGCGACGAAGGTCAGGTAGGGTCGTCGCTGATAGGTGAGCGCGAGGAAAGCGACGCCGGAGGCGGCAAAGACCGCCAGTCCCGCGAACGTCCCCGCGCTCGACGTCTGGTTGATGGCGAGGAGGGCAGCCAGGAACCCCGCCAGGGCGAGCCCGCCGGCCGCCGCCGCCCCGAGCGGCCGGCGGGCGGGGAGCCCCCTCCCGATCTGGGCGATCGTCGCCATCCGTGGCTCCCCCGCGGCATCCGGCGGCGGTCACGGCCACCGCACCCCTTCCCCGCGACCCCGTCTCGGGAGCAGCGGCCGGGTGCGGCGCTCCTCCCGCGCCCCGGTCTCGTCACCGCGGCGAAGTCGAGACGGGTCGTCCCGCTAGGCGGGCGGCGTCGCCAGTTGCTCGTCGACGGACGCCTGGAGCTTGGCGGCGAACTCTTCCGGGGGGCGGTCAGCATCGAAGGCAGCGTTGCCGTCGGTGGTCCAGACTTCGCCGATCTTGAGGGTCGGCCACCGCTCGTACCACACCGGTACGTCGAGCGGGGTGGCCGCCATCTCGACCAGGACCGGGTCGCCGGCCGGCTCGACCCCCTCGACCACGGGCAGAACCTTGTTGTGGTTCGCGACCGACTGCCCCCCTTCCGGTGTCACGATCCAGCGGGCGAAGGCGAGGACGGCGTCCTTGTGCTCGGTGTTGGCGTTGAAGCCGAAGATCACGTTCATGCCGGTATTGGTCACCTGCGGCATCCCTGCTTCGGGCGCCGGCCAGGGGAAGAAGCCGAGCCGAGCCTCGGGGTCGATCGCGTAGTAGCCGGAGAGGTCGACCGAGCCGCAGTCCATCATCGCCGTCCGCTTGGTAGCGAAAAGGGCCTTCGCCTCGGCGTAGGGAGTACCGCGGAAGTTCGGCTGGTAGTACGGCTCCCAGGCCCGCATCTCCTCGAGGACCGCCACCAGATCGGGGTCGGTCAACTTCTTCTCGCCAGCCAACACGGCCTCGAAGCCGTCCATCCCGAGCACCGAAGAGGCGAGCCCGATGTAGTTGAAATAGGTCAGGCTGCCGTCCTTGGCCGCCAGCGAGTAGGGGGTGATGTCCGCCTCCTTGAGCTGATCCATCACCTGTCGGAACTCCGACCAGGTGGCCGGCTCGGCGGCGATCCCAGCCTGCTCGAACAGATCCTCGTGGTAGCAGATACCGACCGTGTAGCGACCGGTCGGGACGGCCCAGACCTGGCCGTCGATCGTCACCGCGTCGCGGGCGACCGGGCTCAGGGTCGATAGGTCGACCTCGCCCGTGAGGTCGAGCAGGAGCCCGGTCTGGACGTCGATTCCGAGCTGCGGCTGGCTGTTGGCCATGAAGATGTCGGGACCGGAGCCGGTGTTGAGGGCGGAGTTGATCTTGGCCTTCCACTGATCGGTCGGCGTCATCGAGATGTTGATCTCGATCTCGGGGTGCGCCGCCGTGAAGTCGGCCATGATCGCCCGGAAAGCCGACAACTCTTCGGGGAAGAAGCCCCAGCATTCCAGCGTCACGGGGTCGCCTTGACGCCGCGAGAGCCGAGCCCCGGCGTTGGCGCGACCGGCGAGGAGCAGGGCACCGGCACCCATCCCGGCGCCCACCAGCCGGCGCCGAGAAACCGGACGAGCCGCCACGTCGGAGGTCATGGTTACCTCCATCGTTCCCGCTGATCGCCAACGCCGAACTGGTCGGCGGTCTCGATCCACCGCCCCGCTCGTCGCCCCGTTTCGGACCCCAAAACGTAGTTATCGGTCACTCGGCGCATTATCGCGCTTCGTCGAGCGTTGTCAACCGCGTGTTCGGCTCTTCGGCTTCGGAGGAGAAGATTGCCCGAGCCACTCGGCACCGCGGACAGCCCGTCGATGCCAACCTCCCCGCTAGTCGGGGACGATCGCCCCGTTCACGATCGCCTCCAGCCGCGCGGTCACGACCGCCTCGTCGTCGCCGTCGAGGCAGTCCGGGGTCAGCGAGACGGCGTCGGGGCCGGCGACGGCGACCGCGACCGCCGGCTCCCCCTCCCAAAGGCGGCGCTGGACCTCCGAGCCGGTTAGGTCGGTCGCGGCCGGGTCGAAGGCAATCCGAGCGCGGGGCACGGGTTGCCCCGCTTCGTTCGGGAACTCGCGGCTGGCGCTCACGCCGCGGCGTCCGTCGAAGGCGGCGACCCAGCCGGCGACGGTCGCTTCGAAGCCGGCCATCCGGGCGGCGTGGTCGAGCCTCAGGTAGCGCTCGACCGCGGCGAGGAGACCCATCATCTCCTCCTTGCCCACCTTCAGCGGCCGGCCGAGCCGCTGGTGGGGCGAGCCGTGGACGCGGCAGCCCTCGATCAGCTCGGCCCGGCCGACGATTAACCCGCTGCTCTGGGGACCGCGCAGCTCCTTGCCGCCGCTGAAGACGGCCAGGTCGGCCCCTTCTTCCCGCGTGAAGTGCCACAAGTTCTCGGGCGGCGGCAACTGGGCGGCCGCGTCAACCACGACCGGGACGCCACGGGCGCGGGCGATCGCGACCGTCTCCGGCAGGGGCAGGGCGGCGCCGGCCAGGTGCTCCCCGGCGACGTAGAGGAGCATCGCGGTCCGCTCGCTGATCGCGGCCTCCAGCTCCCAGGGGAAGGTCTGGAGGGCGTTGCCGACCTCGACGATCCTGGCCCCGGCCAGCAGCACCGCCGGGTCGTAGGGGATGCGGTGGGCGCGGTGGACGATCACCTCGTTCTTGGCCGGGGGGTGCCCTTCGAGCATCCGGGCGACCGCCCGCAGGTCGGAGCCGACGGTGCAGGCCAGGGTGGCGACGACGAGACCGGCGGCGGCGCCGACCGTGGCGAAGGCGTCTTCGTTCCGGGTCAACTCGGCCTGGCGGCGGCCGACCGCCAGCTGGAGCTCGTGCATGTCGACGTAGCCGGCGGCCGCCTCGGCCATCGCGGCCACGACCTCCGGCGGCATCAGCGAGCCGCCGAGCCGGGTCAGGCGGGCATCGGCGTTGATCACCCGCCGCACACCGAGCGCTTCGTAGCGTCCCTTCATCCGTTGGTGCCCTCCCCTTCTCGTCACCGTGACGGCCCCGACCGGTCGATCCCCATGCCGTGAGTACCGCGGGCCGGCAGCGTCATCTCGGCAACGACGCCTCAACTCGGCCGGAAGCGCCCGAGAAAGGTCCGGAGCCGCTCGGTTTGCGGGTCGTCGAAGATCCGCCCCGGCGAGCCCTCCTCCACGACCAAGCCCTGGTCCATGAAGACGACCCGATCAGCGACTTCCCGCGCGAACCGCATCTCGTGCGTCACCACCACCATCGTCACGCCGTGGCTCTCCGCCAACTGTCCCATCACCGCCAGCACTTCGCCCACCAGCTCGGGATCGAGCGCCGAGGTCACCTCGTCGAAGAGCATCACCTTCGGTTCCATCGCCAGGGCGCGCGCGATCGCCACCCGCTGCTGCTGCCCG
>JBBSNJ010000246.1:0-5493 GCA_038232775.1 Thermomicrobiales bacterium | reverse complement strand
TCGCCTCCTTGGCGCCGACGTCGACCATCCGGGCGCGGCCCGCCTCGTCGAAGTGGGTGAGTTGGGTCGGCGATGCTGCCCGTGGGTCTCTATCCGTCATTGGTCGTCCTACCTCCGAGCAACGTCGAGCGAAAATCCGTGGCTGGAGGGCTTCCGTCGGAATTCGTTTGCGCGGTCCCCTGGTACGTCTACTGGAACAGCTCGGCGACGGGGACGGCGAAGCCAGGCAGAACCTCCCCGCCGCCAAGAGTGTCGCCGACGGTCAGGGTGAGGTTCGTGCCAGTGCGATGGACGGCGATCTCTCGCCGCCGCGGGTAGGCGACCCAGACCAAGGGCACGCCGTGGGCCAGGTAGTAGGCGATCTTCTCCGCGATCTCCGGCCCGGAGTCGTTCGGGGAGACCACCTCCAGGACCAGATCGGGGGGAAGCTCCGCCACTCGGTGCCAGGTGTCCCGCGGCGGTAGGCGCTCGGTGCGAATGAAGGCTATGTCCGGGACGAGGGCGTGGTCCGGATCGCGCTCGAAGCGGAAGAGGACGTCGAAGACGACGATCCCGAGGTTGCGCCGCCGAACGAAATCCGATACCGGAAGCAGGAACTTCGCTCCAATCCAGCCGTGCTCCAGTCCGCCCAATGGCATCCTCCGGGGACTGCCCGCGATTAGCTCGTAGCGCCAGCCGTCGTCCGGCCGGGCCATCAGCTCCTCCGCGGTCATCGTCGTCGTGGTGAGCATGATCACTCCTGGGCAGTCTTTGCCGGCCGCGAAGCTCCGTTATGACTCTATCACTGGTGGCGAGCAGTGGTCTCGCTCCTTCGGTAGACTGCGGCTCTTCCGGGTGAGGCGCGGACTCGTCCACGGGCCATCCCCGATGAGGAGAAGGAGGGGATAGCGGTGGCGGTGATAGCCGAGCCGGTGCTCGCCCGCGTGCTGGCGACGGTCGACGAGCGGGCCGACGAGATCGTCCGTTTCGCGAGCGAGTTTATCCAACAGCCTTCCGTCAATCCGGATCTCGAGCCGACACCTGACGGTGAGCGGCCGGCGCAGGAGTGGCTGCAGGGGCGGTTGGCCGAGGGCGGGGGCTACGACGAGGTCGAGTCGTGGGAGGAGGCGGAGAGTCGGCCGAACGTCGTCGCGGTGCGGCGCGGGACGGGGGGCGGGCGATCGCTGACCTGGGCGGCGCACACCGATGTCGTGCCCGTGACCCCGGAGCAGGCCGCGGACTGGAGCGGCGCCGGACCGTTCTCGGGCGAGGTCCGGGACGGGAAGCTCTGGGGCCGGGGGGCGTCCGACATGAAGGGGGCGATCGCCGCCTACGTGATGGCCGCTCAGATCCTGCACGACTCCGGGGTACGACTACGAGGCGATTTGACGCTGGCCCAAGCCTGCGGCGAGGAGTCGGGGCGGCGCGACATCGGCTGCAACACCATCCTGGAGCGGGGCTACCGGTCGGACCTGGCGATCTTCCCGGAGCCGTCCAACTTCGCGATCTACCCGACGATCAAGGGGGAGCTCTACTTCCGGCTGACGGTGCCCGGAAAGTCGACTCACATCTGCAACCGGCACCTCGTGGCCCAGGCGCTGCCGCACGGGGTCGAGCGGCCGGGGGTGAGCGCGATCGACAACATGCTCAAGTACCAGCTGGCGATCCTCGACCTGGAGCGGCAATGGCTCCTCTGGCGGACGAACCCGAACGTGCCAGCGGGGGGGATGTTTATCAATATCAACACGATCGCCGGCGGCACCTCGCTCACCTCGATCCCCGACTCATGCGAGGCGACCGGCTCGCTCCTCTTCTACCCGGATCTCTCGGCGGCCGAGGTCGAGGCGGAGCTGCGGGCGACGATCGACCGGGTGACGGCGGGGGACGCCTGGCTGCGCGAGCATCCGCCGACGCTCGATCTGCCGCTCGACGCCGAGTCGGCGGCGCCGTGGGTCAAGGAGCCGGTCAACATGGCGTTCGATCACCCGGCGGTGGAGACGATCGCGGCGGCGATGGCGGCGGTGTCCGGGGAGACGCCGGCTCGGGAGACGGCGCCCTTCGTCTGCGACGCAAACTTCTGGTTCCCGCTCGGGCAACCGTCGCTGATCTTCGGGGTCGGCGATCCGAGCTGGGGCATCCACGGCACGGACGAATTCCTGCCGGTGGCAGACCTGATCAAGGCAACCAAGGTCTTCGCGGCGGTGACGATGTCGTGGTGCGGGGTCGCGGAGTCAGGCTGACGGTGCCTTTCCGCCACTCAGACGGAACCCGCCTGAACCGCGGGTGTTCCTCCGGCGGTCCGCGACCAGGCTCCCCCTTGCCCCTGTCCCGCGCACCGGGAGAGGGGTCGGGGGTGAGGGCCGGCTAGGGCCGCGAGAATGCTCCGTGGTTGCCCGGATTCCGTATAAGATGGGCGGCCATTCGCCGACTCGTGCTTCATCGAGGGAGGGGCGACGGGCGCGTCGCTGTTGGGTACTCCGGAGGCGGGACACCGGGGGCGAACGCCACCGCCCGGAGCCCGCGCTTCGTCGCCGCCGCCCCCGCGTGGATGAGGTGGGGCGTGCGGGGTCGTGGGCCGGCCCCGCTGGTCCCGTCGCCCCCGGCCCGCAAAGTCAACCTTTGATCCGCCAGGCGGGGGAACGCTCGCCCGCCCTGATTCCGGGCCGAGCCCGCCGCCGGCCCCGGTCGCGTTGGGACAGGACGCACCGGCGGGATCAGGCCCGGTCAGGTTGCTCGTGGTTCCCTCGCCGCCTGGATGACCGGCCGAAGCCGCTCACCCTGTTGGGACTAGAAAATATCGGGAACGCAGGCACCGGCACAGAAGAGATTTCCGCATCAGACATCACCGGAACCGCAGCGTTGGCCAAATCCTATGCATGAGCTGCCGCCGCCGCCGCCACGGATCCGTTCGCGGCCGCCGTCCGCGATGTTGATGGTGATGTCCCGCCCGCGGCTGAGGCCCCGCTGCCTCCTCCGCGTGCCGCCCCGCTCGCCGGCCCCGACCGTTCCGGTCCCGCGCAGGCCGAGCAGCCCGGCAAGGGCCGAGCCGGAGAGGAGCCCCAGCGCCCGGCGGCGGGTGCCGCGGGAGTTCGTCAGCGTCATCGCCAGATCGTCGAACCGCTCTCCATCCATCGTGGTTCCTCCCTCCGTAGAGGCGTCTCAGAAGGTGGATCACGCACCGCTCTCGTGGTGACCAAATCCATTGATGCGTGCCGCGGCACCGGCCGCCATGGGAGATTGGTCCAAAACTGCCTGGCGGCAGCGCGCTCGAACTCGCGGCGGGGGCATCGAGAAGGGCGCGGAGGGCGGCACCGGCGACACGCTGGGGGAGAGCGGAACGGGCGGTCGGCGACTTCCTGACCCCGAGCGGCCGCCGTGGGCGGGCGGCGCGCCGGGAGCGCGGGGCCGGGCCGCATCCCCGCGGCGCCCGCGCTGCGGTTCCGGGTGCTGGGGAGGACTCAGGCGCGGGGGTCGAGTCGTTCGAGGACGGGGGCGAAGGCCTCCACCCCCGCGAGGCCGTCGAGCGTCGGGATCACCTGGAGGTGGGAGACGCCCTCGGCGGCGAACGCACGGAGGGCGGCGGCGATCTCTTCCGGCGAGCCCCGGAGCGGTTCCTGGCCTTCGGGCGCGGGCGAACCTGGCGCCGAGCCCGGCGGTCGCTGGTCGATCAGGGCGCCGACGGTGCGGCCGAGCGTCGCGGGATCGCGACCGACCTCGTCGCAGGCGGCGTCGACGGCGGCGCGGAGGGGGGGGACTTGATCGGGGTGGCTGCGGCCGGGCATCAGCCAGCCGTTCCAGAGGTCGGCGTGGCGGGCGGCGAGACGGAGCATGCGGGGGCCGCTCTGGAGGGCGCCGATCAGGATCGGAGGGCCGTTCGGACGGGGGCCGCGGGGGCGCAGCTCGCAGTCGCGGGCCTGGTAGTAGTCGCCTTGGAAGTCGATCCGCCCCTCGCGCAGCAGGGTGCCGATGATCGTGACGGCTTCCTCGAAGCGGCCGACGCGGTGGTCGAAGGGGTAGCCGAAGGCGGCGTACTCCGGCTCGTGCCAACCGGCGCCGAGGCCGAGGATCAGCCGGCCGCCGCTGACCTCGTCGACGGTGTCGGCCATTTTCGCCAGCAACGCGGGGTTGCGGAAGCCAGTGCAAAGGACGAGCGACCCGAGCTCGATCCGCTCGGTGGCGGCGGCGAGGGCGGCCAGCAGTGACCAACCTTCCCAGGGGGCGTGGGTCGGCTGCCCTTCGACGCGGAAGAGGAGGTGGTCGGGCAGCCAGAAGGAGTCGAAACCGACCTCCTCGGCGCGGCGGGCCATCGCGAGGAGGTCGTTCCAGCGGAGGGCGCCGTCGCGCATCCCGCCCTGCATGGCGGAGATGAAGAGACCGATCTTGAGGGGGAGAACGCCGGCGCTCATCGTTCTGGTCTCCTCTCGGGCTACAGCGCTGCCGCGGGGCCTGCGCGCCGCGCGGCGCCGCTACGGGATCGGGCGGAGGGCGCGAGCGCTCCAGCGGCCGTCGTCGGCCGAGACCGCGATTGGAAGGTCGAAGCAGGCGGAGACCTGCCGGCCGGAGAGCGTCTCCGCGATCGGGCCGGCGGCGACGGCCCGGCCGGCGCGGAGGAGGAGAGCGTGGGTGGTCGAAGCGGGGAGCTCCTCCAGGTGGTGGGTGACGACGACGGTGGCGAGGGCGGGGTGGCGGGCGGCGAGGGAGGCGATGGCGGCGAGGAGGGTCTCGCGGGAGGGGAGATCGAGACCGGCGGCGGGTTCGTCGAGCAGGAGCAGGGCCGGTTCGGGCATCAGGGCACGGGCGATCCGGACGCGCTGGCGCTCGCCCTGGGAGCAGGTAACGAAGCGGCGGTCGGTCAAGGCGGCGGCGCCGACGAGGGCCAGGAGGTCGGCGGCGCGGCCCCGCTCTGGCGCTCCGTAGCGGTCGGGGAGCGGCCAGACGGTCCCGCTGGCGCCGGTGAGGACGACATCGGCGACGGTCATCCAGTCGTAGACCTTGTGGGTCGGGTCGAGGGCGCCGATGCGGCGGCGGAGCGCGGCCATGTCGACCCTGCCCAGTTGGCCACCGAGGACGGTGACGTCGCCGGCGCTGGGGTGGCGGACGGCGCCGGCGAGGCCGAGCAGGGTGCTCTTGCCGGCGCCGTTGGCGCCGAGGAGCGCCCAGTGCTCGCCCGGTCGGACCGACCAAGAAAGGTCGTGGAGAACGCCGGCGCCGTCGGCGGTCCAGACGCTGACCCCGCGGAACTCGAGCAAGGGATCGGGGGCGATAGCCGAGTGGTTCACCGAGCAGGCGGCTCCTTGGAGGGGGGATCGGCTGGCCGCTGGAGGACGGGCCACGGCTGCCGATCCCCTGCGGCCCTCGCTGCCGCCGGCGGTCGAGTCGGATCGAGGATCCATTGCGGCGGGAGGAGCGACCGTCTCCTCGCGCTCCGGAGTTCGGCTCACGCTTCGAGGCGGACGACGGGGTTGCGGAGCGTGCCGATCCCCTCGATCGCGATCTCGACCTCGTCGCCGTCTT
>JBBSNJ010000245.1:0-5494 GCA_038232775.1 Thermomicrobiales bacterium | reverse complement strand
GTCGACCCGGCGGTCGTCGATCCCGAGATCGCGTCTCCCTTCCCCGGCGGCGAAGGAACCGTTCCCGCCTTCGCCTACGCCTTGGTGGCCGCCTTCCGCCGCGACGCGATCACCGCCGAGGCGCCCCCGGCCAACTGGATGGAGTGGTGGAACGCCGAGCGCTTCCCCGGCCAACGCGCCCTCGCCCGCGACCCGTTCGGCACCTTCGAGTTCGCGCTCCTCGCCGACGGCGTCCCCGCCGATGCCCTCTACCCCCTCGACACCGAGCGCGCCGTCCAGAGCTTGAAAGCGATCAGCGGCGCGATCCTCGATCGCTGGTGGGACAGCGGTGCCCAGCCGGTCGCCTGGCTCGGCACCGAGCGCGCCGAATACGCCAGCGCCTGGCACCATCGGGTCGTCGCCGCTCAGTGGGACGGCTACGCGGTCGACCTCGTCTGGGACCAGGGGCTCCTCGTCGTCGATCGCTGGGCGGTTCCGGTCAACGCCGCCGCCCCCGACGTCGCCGCCGATCTCCTCCGCTACGCCCAAGCCCCGCCGGTCCAGGCCGCCCTCGCCGCCGCCGTCCCGCTCGGCCCTGTCCACCCCGCCGCCTTCGAACTCCTCGACCCGCTCGTCCTCGCCACGCTCCCCACTGCGCCGTCTACCTTCCCCCAGCTCCTGCCGGTCGACGCCGCCTGGTGGGCCGCCAACCGCGGCGAGGCGGTCGAGCGGATGAACCGGTGGCTGCTCGGCACCCTGGGTGCTTGATCGTCCGTCCTCCGGGGAGCGGCGCCGACGGAGCCGGGGCCAGCCTGCGGCCAATCTTCCCCGGGAAGCTCCCCCGGCCGGTGTCCGTCGCGTCGGTCGCCGCCGCCTCGTGACCGGGGCCGCCGCCTCGGCGCTCCTCGGTCTCGCGGCGTGCCGTGGTGGCGGCGAGCCCAAGCCTCTCCCCTCGGTTCGGCCCTCCCCCCCGGCGCCGGCCGCGACCCAAC
Source organism: Thermomicrobiales bacterium (assembly GCA_038232775.1). GTDB lineage: Bacteria > Chloroflexota > Chloroflexia > Thermomicrobiales > UBA6265 > JBBSNJ01. The sequence goes on along the minus strand of JBBSNJ010000245.1, from coordinate 4,523 downwards.
CCCCCGTTCTCTCTCCCGTGCCAGGCTATCTCGACCCCGCGCGCTGGACCGGCCGGACCCTAACCGTCGCTTCCCAGGGAGGGGACTACCAGCAAGCCCAAACCGAAGCGTTCTTCGATCCGTTCGCCCTCGCCACCGGCGCCCTCGTCCGCCAGGAGCCGGCCGACCCGGACGAACTCCGGGGCCAGGTCGAGCAAGGTCCGGTGACCTGGGATCTCGTCGACCTCCCGGCCGACCGCGCCCTCGCCCTGGCTCGCGACAACCTGCTGACCTCGATTGACTACCTGATCGTCGACCGCGCCGCGCTCGCTCCCGAGGTGGTCCTCCAGCACGGCGTCGGAACGGCGATCTTCTCGACCACCATCGGTTACGCCGCCGCCGCCGAGCGTGCTCCCGCCGGCTGGCCCGACTTCTGGGACATCGCCCGTCTGCCCGGACCGCGCGCCCTGCGCCGGGCACCGGCCGGCACCTTCGAGTTCGCGCTGCTCGCCGACGGCGTCCCCCTCGCCGAGCTCTACCCGATCGACGTCGAGCGGGCGTTCGCCAGCCTCGAGCGGATCAAGCCGCACGTCGCCCAGTGGTACGACAACGCACTCCAGCCGGTCGAGCTGCTGCTCAACGGCAGCGTCGCGATGGCCAGCACCTTCAATGTCCTGGCCGCCGGCGCCGACGCCGCCGGTGCCGTCGGACTCCAATGGCGGGGGGGGATGCTCTCCGCCCAAGTCTGGGTCGTCCCCCTCGGCGCACCGAACGCCGACGTCGCGATGGACCTCATCAACTTCGCGACCCGTGCCGTGCCCTCGGCCAACTTCGTCCGCCTCATCCCCTTCGGGCCGGTCAACCGGGACGCCTTCGACCTCCTCCGTCCCGACCGCCTCGCGCTGCTCCCGAATGCTCCGGCGCACCGCCCGTCCCAGTTCGTCCAGAACTGGAACTATTGGCTCGACCACGAAACCGCGCTTCGCCAACGCTTCGAACGGTGGCTCCTCCTCGATCCGGCCCTGCCGGGAGCGACAACCCCGTCGCCGCCTTGATTGCAGACTCGCGCTCGGCCCGGCGATCAGCCGTCTCCCTCCCCCGAACGATCAAGCTGAGGGGCGCCGCGCCGCGCCCGACGTCCGTCCGTGGCACAGCCGGACCGACCTATTCGCCCCCAACTTCGACGCCGTCGACCACCCGGCCCCGCTCGTTCCGCGCCGGTACGCCTTAGTGCATCCCTGACGGCGCCAGCCCGGCCACCGCTTGCACCAGGCTCCCGCTCGTCCGCCCCGCGTCCTCCATTGACTCCTTGCGGCGGAGCGCCTCCCGCACCAGCACCCCGCCGAAGAAGCGCGCGGGGTCGGGCGGGAAACTGGAGCGTGGACCTCGGTTCAGCGGTCTTTCGGCCCATTCGTCCCGCCGTTCGAGGGCCGCCGAAGCCAGCACCTTGGCCCCGACCAGCGTCGGCTCGACCCCGTTCCCCGAGTAGCCGACTCCGTAGAGCACCTTTGGGTTCTCGCGGAAGCGACCGAAGAAGGGAAGGTTGTCCTCGCTCCGGTCGACCGCCCCGGTCCGCCGATGGGTGATCGGCACATCGTGCAGCATCGGATAGATGCGGCGCAGGGCGCGCGCCGTCTTCGTGCCGCGGCGGTCGGCGGATTCGAGCGCCGGCGTCACCCGTCCCAGGTAGCTGTGGGCCTCGCCGCCCCGGCCGAAGGCGATCCGCCCGTCGCGCGTCGTCCGGTTGTAGTTGACCATCATCCGGGCATCGGAGATCGACTCGCCGCCGGCCCAGCCGATTTCGGCCAGTCGCTCGGGCGCCGGCGCCGGCGCCACCATGTCGCTCGCCATCGGCAGAATCGCCCGTCGCAGCTCCGGCAGCGCCGCCGCCCAAGCGTTGATCGCCAACACCACCTGCTCGGCCCGCACCGCCCCGTCCGCCGTCCGCACGACCGGCATCGGTCCCGCCTCCAGCCGGCGCACCGGTGATCGCTCGTGGACGCGAACCCCCCGTGCCGCCGCCACCCGGCGCAGACCGCGCGCCAGCAGGGCGGGCTGGACCATCGCCGCTGACCGTTCCCAAACTCCTGCCAGGTGCATCGGAGAACCGGTGCGGGCGACCACTTCCTCCGGCGTCAACCGTTCGAAGACGTCGATCCCCCGTGCTTCGCAGGCCCGGACCGTCGCCTCCCAAACCCCGATCTGGACCGGCGACGTTGCGGTCCACAGCCAGCCAGCTTCTCGAAAGTGGGCGTCGATCCCTTCCCCGCAACAGAAAGCACCGATCTCCGCCACCGCCGCCTCGGCTTCCCGCGCCAGCCGCAGCCCCTCGCTCTCGCCATAGAGCGCGACCAGGGTCGGCAGCTTCGCCCACCAGCTGAGGGCGAAGCCGCCGTTCCGCCCGCTCGCTCCGCTGCCGCAGAGGCCCGCCTCGAGCAGGACGACGTCGAGCGACGGCTCGAGCGCCTTCAGCCACAGCGCCGTCCAAAGCCCGGTGTAGCCGCCGCCCACGACGCAGACGTCGGCCCGCTGCTCCCCGGCCAGCGGCTCGACATCGCCCATCCCTGGCTCCGCCTGCCAGGCCTCTTCCATCCACAACGAGGGTCGCTTCGGACCCGCCACCGGTTGCAGTGTCGTCATCATTCCTCCTCCACGGCCGTCACCGAGAGGCTCGCCGCAGCGAGGCTCGTCGCCGCCCCGGCACGATCCGGCACCCGCCTCATGCCCCCCGAACCGACGGTACCGCTAGCGCTTCCGCCGCTGGGTCACCCACCCCGCTGCGATCCGCACCTTCCGCCTGGGATGCCCGCTCCAGCCCGCGCAGTTCGACTGGCCCTCCCGTTGGACCGCCAGCAAGAGCGCCTCCGGTGCGCGCCTCCGGGCTTCGGCCACCGCGACGCCGACCAACGACGAGCCGCCCGCCACCCGCACGTCTTCCAAGAGCAGCTCGGTGTCCGCCCCCCGCAGCAGCGTTTCGACGAAGTCGACGGTCGCTGGGCGGAGCGCCAGCCGGGTCATCTGCCGCCCGGCCATCGAGTAGGGGGAGACCACCTGGGTGGCAGCGGCCCGCCGCAGCTTAGGGATCGCGTCGTCGTGGTTGGCCCGCGCCACGATCGGCATCGAGGGGCGCAGCGCCCGCGCCGAGAGGGTGACGAAGACGTTGTCGGCGTCGGTCGCGACCGCGGTGATCAGACCCGCCGCCCGCTCGATGCCGGCCGCCACCAAGGTCTCGTCCTCGGTCGCGTTCCCGTCCGCCGTCTGCAGACCGGCCCGCGCCGCCGCCTCGAGGGCGACCGGCGAGAGGTCGACCACCACCACCGGCTGCCCGTCTCGCTTCAACTCCTCGGCGATCTGGCGCCCGACCCGGCCGAAGCCGCAAACGATCTGATGCCCTCCGAGGCGTTCCCGCCGCCGCTCCATCCGTCGTCGCTCCCATTGCCGCGTCAGTTGCCCCTCGACCATCAGGCCGACCAAGTCGCTCAGGCTGTACCAGAGGGTCGCCAGGCCGACCGCGATCAAGCCGATCGTGAACAGGCGCCCCGCCGTCGAGAGCGGATAGACTTCCCCGAAGCCGACCGACCCGACCGTCGTCACCGCCATGTAGAGCGCGTCGAGGACCGGCCACCCCTCGATCAGCCAGTAGCCGACCGCGCCCACCACCACCACGAGCGAGACCAGCGGCCGAGCCAGCCGAGGGCCGAGCCGCGTCTCCAGTCGCCCGCTCTCCATCGCCCCCGCCGTCGCCTCGCTCGACCCTGCCCCACCACCGACCGTCTACGGACCTCGTTCCCCTCAAACGCGCCTTGCCCCCCGATCATAGCAGGGGACTGGTCGGCGGGAACGGAGCGATCGGCGGCCCGGCGTTGGTCTTTGACCCAAGCCGCTGCTCGGGACTCTTACGATCTTCGGGTGAATCCTGATGTCCGCGGCGCCGGCCCTCGCCCCCCACACCCTCTCCCGCTGTGGTAGGAGAGGGGGAGACAACGCCCGAGTGTTCAGCTGCATTTGGTATCACATTCCTGAACCAACCGACGGCCACATGGCGGATCCGTCCCGAGGGCCGGGTGCGAAGCCGAACCTCCGCGGCCCCAAAACCTTCCCGACCACTCGGGGCATGAGCGTCCGAGCGTCCCGCCCGTCACCCGCACGATCGGTACGAGGCCGATTCAAGATCCAGGAGTCGCGGCGGGTGCTGGCGGGAGCGGAAGCCGGAACGAGCCGTCGGTCGCCACCAGCGCGAGATCATGGGCACCCGGCGGCAGATCGAACACGAGGACGTCCGGGTACGCCAGCCCCGGCTGCCGAGGAGCGAAGCTCGGCTCGAGCCCGAGATCGAGGAGAAAGGCCGCTCCCGACGCGCGGCCATCAGGCGCGTACTCTTTCCCCTCTCCGTCGACGAGCCGCAGCCGGGAGACCGCGCCGAAGGAGGCCGGTTCGGCCCCCAGATTCGTCACCGAGATCGGAAGCACCAAGAACTCCCCGCGGGCCGTCAGCGGGTCCCGCCCCTCCCCTCCACCGACCGTGGATCGCTGCTCGACGTCCCC
>JBBSNJ010000244.1:0-5495 GCA_038232775.1 Thermomicrobiales bacterium | reverse complement strand
GATCGGCCCGCGAGCCCACACCCCCCGACCGGGGCACGACTCCTTTGGGGTCGTGCCGGAGCGGGAAGGGGGGGGCGGCCCGGCCGGCGCCGGTAACGCGCGCGGCCGGCGCCGGCAGCGCCGGCCGCGCCGCCAGGAAGGCGCCCCCCGCACTGGCCACTGCCAACAGCCCCAGCGCGCCGAGCCCGATCGGTCCCCAATCGAAAGGGGTGTAGACCTTCGCCTCTAGGCGGACGGGGGCGGCGATCCGCCCGTCCTCGCGCCGCACGCCGTCCGGCAGTTCGATCTCGCCCCCCTGAGGATCGACGACGACGCTCCCGGTCAAGAGATGTCGATCGCCCTCGCCGAGCGACTGGAGGGCGCCGGCCGTGGTGCGGACGACGGCCTGCACGTCATGCTGGTTGCCATCGAGCGGCAACTCGACGTGTTCGCCCTGGCCACCGACGCGGAAGAACGCCTCTGGGTCGATCGGCAATGGCGGATCGTGCAGGTCGACCTCAAGCCCCAACACCGGCCTGGCCCCGTCCCGCAAATCCGCCGACACCGGCGCCACCCACTCGACGAGGCCACCTGGGTCACCCGTCGTGCGGACCCTGGTGGTGGTCCAGGGGCCGACCGTGAGGCCAGCAATTGGGATCGGCGTCGGCGTCGGTTCGGGCGTGGACGTCGGCTCCGGCGTCGGCGTTGGTTGCGGCGTGGGGGTCGGATCGGGCGTCGGCGAAGGCGTAGACGTCGGTTCAGGCGTCGCGGTGGGCGTGGCCGTCGGAGTCGGGGGTACCGTCGGAGGGGGGGTCGGCGGCGGAACAATCTCGAACTGGACCGGCAGTCGCGACGGAACCAGAATGACCACAGGGTCACTACTGGCGACCCCAAGGAAGGCAGCATAGTCGCCAACTGGCACAGTCTCGGACCCTTTGCCCAAAGCCCACCGAATCGGCACCCCGCCCGCCTCGGTGACGGCGGAGCGGGTGAGCAGCTGCAGATCGACCGTCCGCGGCAAGGCGTCGCGCTCCATCACGAGCCTGAGAAGTACTGGCTCGTTGATGTCTCCGCCTACGACACAGAGGCGGCCCGCTGCCGACTGGCCCGGCAGGAGTGGGCCGAGGTCGGCGCCAGCGAGGGCGAGGCGCAGCTCCCGAATCTGCCCCACCTGCCCGCTCTGCTCCTCGACCACCTCGACCCCGCCCGCCTCGAGTTGATCGCGGTTTGCCACCTCGACGCCGAGGCCCACGTACTTGACGAACAGGAACGGCTGGTCGGTCCGGTAGGCATCAAGGCGCTCCAGCAGGTCGTCGGCCGAGGGAAGACCGTCCCCTCCCCGGTCACCCGGTCCATTGCCGACCCCGTCGGTGTAGAGCAGCACCGTTTGCACGTGGACACGCTTGGGGTCGTCATCGCGCTCGCGCAGCCGCTGCAGCCGATCGATCGCGTAAGCGACCGCGTCGGTAATGTGCGTTTCGGGGCCGGTGGCCGGTAGCTCCTCAATATACGCGGTGGCTCTGGTAGCTAATGCCCTGGAGTCGAGCGTGAAGCTCCGAACGAGGCGCTCCTCGACACCCTTGCTAAACGGAATGACGAGCAGGTTGGAGTTAAGTGGAAGGCCATCGACGTACCGGGCGATCGCCTCCTTCACCTCGGGAAAGATGACCGGTCCCGTTCCGTCTGGTATCCCGTCGAGGTCGTTGTCGTTGGCCATGGAGCCGCTGACGTCGATGACCATCGCATAATCATAGACAGGACCGTTGATCGGCCGGCCGCGCTCGCTGCCTGCCTCGGGCGCGGGACAGGTGGTGTCATCGAGCGCCACACCCGGTACAGTCGGCGGCGTTGCCTCTTGGGCGGCACCGTCCAGTGGAAGGGGCGTAGTCAGGACCACCAGCAGGAAGACGAGCAAGAACCACCGTCGCAAACGGGGGCGCAGAGCTGCGTGAGCGGGCACGCCGAGCCACCTCCATCGAGGTTTGCCACAGGGCTTGAAGCCCTGGCGTTCCTCACAAGCGACTGCCGTCTTGGCTCATTGCGGAGACGGCCAACCGAAAATACATCTTTGGATCATCCTCAAGCATCGTACATCATACCCTTTCGCCTTGTCTAGACTGTCACCTCCATCGCCGCCCCAGTGCCACGCGCATTGATAGTTCGAGTTCCAAGCCGCAACGATTCGGCGCTCCTGCGGCTGACAGGTTGCATCCTCTCCTATTTGGAACCCGAGTCAACAGGTCCGCTCGGGGACGACGATGCGTCTCTCCGCTCCCGCTCCTAGGACCGGAGCCAGAGGTGCCAGCCGCTCCCCAAGCGACGGCCGCAATCACTCAGACTTTCCAGGATTAGGAACCTGGGAAGCGCTCTCATACGGAATTCGGTTGAACGGTGGCGCTTTGGCAACCGAAGGCTCCCCTCTCCCGCCGCGGCGGGAGAGGGGCTGGGGGTGAGGGCTTGTTTCCGCGCCGCAGCAGCGATCACCCGGATTCCGTATCAGTTCACGGGGAGCGGCCCTCATCCCGGACCCTCTCTCCTGCGCGGGAGAGGGAAAATGGTCGCGGAAGTGTGCGAGCTGACTCCGGACGAGACCGTTCGCGAACCGCCCTCGCCGCCAGCGTCGGTCGCCCGCGGCCGACGGACGCTCCGCCCAGCGCCGCCGCCCGTCAGCGCGTCAGCACCAGCGCCCAGCCGATAATCCCGATCAGGAGCACGATCGCGACCGGCAGCAGCAGCCCGAGCACCGACGCCGGATCGAACCCCGTCCCGTAGATCCCCAGCCGTTGCCGGATGCGGTTGAGCATCGCGTCGCCTCCGTCCCTCGCCGAATCGACCATACCGGACGCGCCCGCCGCCGTCCGCGCCCACCGAGACCACGATCATAGCGCAGCCGGGGACGGCCCCCCGCTGCCCTGCCGCCGCTCCCCGTTCCCTTCAGCCGCCGCTGGTAGCTCCCCCGGCCCGGACGGGGGCGGCAGCGGGCGGAGGGTCGGGAAGAGGATCACGTCGCGGATGTTCGGCTGGTCGGTCAGCAGCATCACCAGCCGGTCGATCCCGATCCCGACGCCGCCGGTCGGCGGCAACCCGTACATCAGGGCGGCGAGGTAGTCCCAGTCGAGCGGCATCGCCTCCTCGTCGCCGGCGGCGCGGTCGCGCTGCTGCTCCTGGAAACGGGCGAGTTGGTCGAGCGGATCGTTCAGCTCGGTGAAGGCGTTGCCGATCTCCCCCCCGCCGAGGTAGGGCTGGAAGCGCTCGACGTGGGTCGGATCCTCCGGCTTGCGCTTGGCCAGCGGCGAGAGCGCGACCGGGTAGTCGATCAGGAACGTCGGCTGGATCAGGCGCGGCCGGACGAACTGCTTGAGCAACTCGTCGACGATCCGGGGCCAGACGGTGTCGCCGGGGACGTCGGCGCCGGCGGCGCGGGCGGCCGCCAGCAGTCCCGGTTGGTCGGGATGCTCGGCGTAGTCGACCCCCGACGCCTCCCGGATCGCCTCCCGCAAGGTGCGTCGCGGCCAGGGCGGGGACAGGTCGATCGCCTGCCCCTGGTAGCAGAGCCGCGGCTCGCCCAGGACCTCGGTCGCGACCTGGACGACCATCGCCTCGACGGTCTCCATCATCGCCCCGTAGTCGGCGTAAGCCTCGTAGAACTCGAGCATCGTGAACTCGGGCTGGTGGTTGCGGTCGATCCCCTCGTTCCGGAAGTCCTTGCAGATCTCGTAGACCCGCTCGAAGCCGCCCACCAGCAGCCGCTTCAGATAGAGCTCGTCGGCGATCCGCAAGTAGAAGGTTTGGTCGAGCGCATGGTGGAGGGTGGTGAAGGGGCGGGCCGCCGCCCCCCCGTAGAGGGGCTGCAGGGTCGGCGTCTCGACCTCCAGGTAGCCGCGGCCGTCGAGGAACCGGCGGATCGCGGCGACGGCGCGCGTCCGCGTCCGGAAGACCTGCCGCACCTCGGCGCTGGCCATCAGGTCGGCGTAGCGCTGGCGGTAGCGCTGCTCGACGTCCTGCAACCCGTGCCACTTCTCCGGCGGCGCGGTCAGCGCCTTAGCCAGGATCGCGACCTGCCGCACCCGCAGGGAAACCTCCCCCATCCGGGTCCGGAACAGCGTCCCCGCGGCCTGGACGAAATCGCCCAGGTCGTAGAGCTTGAGGAAGGCGTCGAACGCATCCTCCCCGAGGTCGTCGCGCCGCAGGTAGAGCTGGATCTCGCCGCTCCCGTCCCGCAAGTTGGCGAAGATGGTCTTCCCCTGGTGGCGCCGGCCGACCAACCGACCGACCAGCGCCACCGGCTCGCTGTCCTCGCCCCCGGCCGCCAGCCCGGGCTCGACCTCGGCGAAGCGGGCCAACGCCGCCTCGACCGTGTGCGATCGCTCCGCCCGCGGCGGATAGGGGTCGACCCCGATCTCGCGCAGCTTCTCCGCCTTCTGCCGCCGCAGCTCCTGCAGCTCCGAGAGCTCCATAGTTCGTCCCTACGACGAGAGGCGTCAGGCGTCAGGCGTCAGGCGTGAGGCGTTGATGGTCGCCCCGGGGGAGCGAAGTAGAGCCGCCGCGGACCTTCTTCGCTTCTCCGAAGCACGTCCTCCGACCACCACCGCCCACGAACGCCTGACGCCTAACGACTCACGCCCAACGCCTCCGTCATTCGACGCGGACGACCCGGTAGACCATGCTGCCGCCGGGGGTCGTGACCGTCGGCGAGTCGCCGGGGCGGCAGCCGAGGAGGGCATGGCCGACGGGGGAATCGGTCGAGATTCGACCGTCGGCGGTGTTCGCCTCCTCCGGGCTGACCAGGATCCAGCTCTCCTCGTCGCCCTCCTCGCCGACGAGGGTGACGCGGGAGCCAAGTCCGACCTCGCCGGCGGGGACCGCCTCAATCACCTCCGCCCGGTCGAGCGTCTGCTCCAGGTCCCAGATCCGGGCCTCGATGCTCGCCCACTCGTCCTTGAGCTCTTCGTACTCGCTGTTGTCGGAGGCGTCCCCCTCCTCGCCGGCAACCGCGATCCGCTCGGCCAAGGCGGGCCGCCGCTCGGTCCGCAGCGCGTCGAGTTCGGCTTCGAGCCGGGTCTTGCCGTCGGCGGTCAGCCACACGGTGCGGTCGGTGGTCTTGGCCATCGTCGCGTCCTCCCCCGACGACCTGGGTAGCCGCCCGCGGCCGGTTGGCCCGGGCGTCGGTGCCCGGCCGGTCGAGCGCCCCCGCGGTCGCTAACGAGCGACCGCGGACGCCTGCGGGGGAACGACCGTCCCCCGGCGCGGCGGCCGAAGCCGCGCCGGAGGCGGCGCGCCCGTCCGGCTCCGCCCTGATCGCCCGTTGTCGGATATGGCGAAGGAGCCGGGGGCCAACCCCCGGCTCCGTGACACCTGAGCAGTATAGGGCGGACGGGCGCGGGGTGTAAACCGTGGCCGCCCGTCGCTCCGGGGAGGCGTCTGGCGTCTGGCGTCTGGCGTCTGGCGTCTGGCGTCTGGCGTCTGGCGTCTGGCGTCTGGCGTCTGGCGTCTGGCGTCTGGCGTCTGGCGACAAG
>JBBSNJ010000243.1:0-5496 GCA_038232775.1 Thermomicrobiales bacterium | reverse complement strand
TGGCGCCGGGAAGCTGGCCGAAAACCGCGCCGCGCCGGCCGGGCGCTCCGTCCTTCGGCCTCCGAGACGCTTTGGATCGGGGCGTGGAAGCCGCCGATCCGGGCCGAAAACGAAACTGTCCGGGAGAGAGGGGGCTGGGGGTGAGGGCCTCTGACGGGAAGTGGCAGCGATCGCCCGGATTCCGTTTCAGGGCCAAGCCCTCGAAAGCGAAGCAACCACCCGTACTCCGCATCATTCACTTCGCGTCACGCACGCCGCGACCGATCGCCGCCGACAAGCGGCCAGGCCGCGTCGAAGTCGCGGGCGGCTCGCTCGGGGGTGAGGCGGGGCTGCTCCAGGTAGCGGAGCTCGGCGGGGAGGGCGGCGTTCCGGCGGGCGATCGCGGCGTCGAGCCGCGCGGCCTGATCCAGATAGCGGCGACGGGCGCGGTCGCGGGCGGCAGTCTCGCCCCGAAGCGACGCGGCGGGCGCTGCTGGCCGGGGAGCCGCCGCCATTGGTGCGGCGGGAGGAGCGGCAGGCATGCGGCACCCTCGGAAGGGCCAGCACGGCGGCCGCGGCAGGCGCCAGGGAAAGGCGGAAATCTCGGCCCACGGCGGGGGCGGAGCGGGAACGACCGGGAGCCGTTCCGGAGCGAGGAGGGGGGCGAGGGCGGCCCGCTCGGCGTTGACGGCCTTGTCGGCGTCCATCCAGGGCGGGGCGACGCCGGCGTTCTCGATCAGATGGAACGCGAGCTCGCGGTCGCCGGCCAACGGGTTGGAGCGCAGTTCGAGCGGCCGGCCGTGGCCGGGGAGACCGTCGAAGTCGCCTCGCTCGCGGGCCTCGTCGATTGCCTCGTCGACGATCGACCGCCAGCGCTCGAGTCGCCAAAATACCTCGTCGTCGGTATCGCGGGCGGCGGTCATCGGTTCCGGCGAAGAGACGGCCGGGGGCAGCGCCGCAGCAGAGGGCAGCCGCGGCGAAGCAACGAGCGGCCGGAGCCTGTCACCGAGACGACGCCTCCTGCCAATGCGGGGGGAGGCCGAAGTGGACGAAGACGGCCTGGTCCTCGCGGCGGCTGAAGGGTTCGTCCTCGTCGAAGGCGGGGGCGTGCTCGACGCTCGCCTTGGGGAGCGTCAGGCGGATCGGGTCGACCTTCAGATCGGCGGCGGCGACGGGGATCGCGACGCGGTGGCGACGGACCCCGAGCAGTCCGCCGTGGCCGACGACCAGGTAGCGGATGAAGTGCTGCTCCGGCTCAGGACCGGAGGGGCCATCGACGTCGATCGCTTCCATCAGCACGTCGTCGACTTCGCCGACCGACTCCCCGCTGGCGTCGACCACCTCCCGCCGGAGGAGGGCGGCGGCCGGCGGCGGCCCTCCGTCCTTGCTGAGGCGGCGGATCGGCGCCACGGCGTCGGCGACGATCACGGCGCCGCCGCTGAGCCGCTCGGGGGGACTCGTCAGCAGGGACTCCGCCTCCGCGAAGACGGCGGCGTCGGTCTCCGCTAGGCCGATGTAGACGGCGTTGTGGTCGGCGAAAAAGCGGCGGGCAGTGCCGAGGGTTTGCTCGTCGCCGGTGGTGACGGCGACGAGGGTGGTGCCGGCGACCAGGCGGTGCTCGACGTAAGTCGCCTCGTCGGGGCCGAAGCCGAACTCGGCCAGGGTGCGGAGCAGACCATTGGCGTCGAGCCCCCCGGCGGTGGCGACGGCGGTGACCGATTGCCCGTCGTCGGCGCCGACGGAGGCCAGCGCGGCGCCGATCGGGCCGGCGACGAGGAAGGTGCCGCGATCGGGGACGATCAGGGAGGAGAGGCCCTGGAGCCAGGAGCTGACGGCGTCGAGCGCCTTGGCGACCGTCGCCCGCGCCACGGCACCCGCGTGCTCGTCCGCCCCGCCATCGTCCGTCGCCCGGTCGCGGACGACGAGGGAGACGCGGTCGGCGGCGGAGTTGGCCTTGCGCAGGGCGGAGAGCGCTTGCTCGGCGTCGATCTCATCGTCGAAGAGGGCGATGACGGTGAAGCTGAGCTTCCCCCGACGGTCTCCGTCGCGGGTGGTCTGGCCGGTATCCATCGTGGTTGATCCTTCCCTGTCGGTCGGGCGCCCAGTTCGAGACGGGCGCCGGCTCGTGCGGCGTAGGGCCGGGCGCGGCCCGCGGGGTTCCGCCGGACGCGGACACGGCGCGGCGGGGAGACGTCGATCGAGGGTTCGGATCGTCGCCCCTGCGACCGGAGACGAAGATCACTGCGCCGGCTACGACCCGCGGTCGGACGGGCGGCGGGCGGAGCCGCCCGAGCCGTCGCCCGGCGGCTGTCCGGCGAAGGTCATCGTTGGCTCGCCCGCGGGGTGGGCGAGACCGCCACCGGGGAGACCCGCGGGGTGGCCGGAGAGGTTGGCGGCCATCGCTGCCCCGATGGCGCCGGTGTCGGGGGTATCCTCGCGCGAGCGGAGCAGGTCGCCGATCACGACCTGGACGGCGGCCGCGACCGGGATCGCGAGCACGGCGCCGAGGATGCCGAGCAGCGTGCCGCCGATGAGGAGGGCGAGGATGACGGCGAGGGGGGTAAGGCCGACCGAGTTCTTCATCACCCTCGGCACCAGGACCGCGCCCTCAAGCTGCTGGAGGATGAACACGAAAGCGACGACGATCAGCGCCTTCTGCCACGACACCGAGAGAGCCACCACCGCGGCTAGCCCGCCCCCGAGGAAGGGGCCGACGAACGGAACCGCTTCCGTCAGGCCGGCCCAGATGCCGAGCAGGAACCAGAACGGGAGGTCGAGCAGGGGCGGCGAGTAGGCGATGGTGGAACAGGTGCCGATGATCAGCATCAGCAGGAGCTGACCGCGGGCCCAGCCGCCGAGGCGGTGCTCGATCTCGTCCCACAGCGAGTGCGCCCGGTCACGCGTCTCGAGCGGGAACAGGCTCAGGACCACCCGCTTGATGATCGCCTTCTCGGTCATCCAGTAGAAGCCGACGATCATCACCGAGACGGTCGTAAAGAGGACGCCGAAGACGGAGGTGACGATGCTCAGGGCCTGGGTGACCTGGGTGACGTCGAGGCGGAAGCGAGCCAGCGCGTCGGTCGGGTTCTCGTAGATCTCGCGGGCGGTGCGGATCGCCGCCGGACCTCGCTCTTTGATCAGGGCGATGTTGCTGCTCGCGGCATCGGCCGCGAACTGGTCGAGTTGGGCGGGGATGCCGGTGATGAACTCTTCGCCCTGGCTGTAGAGGGTCGGCACGATCAGGTAGCTGGCGAGACCGATGATGGCGAAGATGGCGGCGTAGATCAGGAGGATGGCTCGGCCGCGGCTGAGCCCGTGGTGGCGGAGGCGGTTGACGAGCGGCTCGATGGCGGCCGCGAGCAGGATGCCGAGGATGAGGAGGAGGACGATCGAGCGGATCTGGATCAGGAGCCAGACGAGGCCGAGCACGAAGAGGACGGCCAGCGTGATGATCATCGCCCGCACGGGCGTGATCGGCTGCGGGTAGGCGACGGGGGGGGGCAATGCGTCGCGCTCGGCGCTGGTGGGTTGGGGTGGCTGCATCCTCGGTCCCGTGTTTGATTGGCCCGCGGCCTTGAAACGTTCCTCGTCCCCCGGTCCCGCGCTTCCGCCCACTCGCGGTGCTTGCGCGGGGGGGAGGCGCCGGGAAGCCCGGTCGGGCGCAGAGCAAGCGGAAAGGGTAGCGCGAAGGCTAGACCGGGTCGAGGCGATAGCGACCGGCGTCGGCCGGCGCGGCGGTCAGCTCGCCCCGGAGCGGGTCGTAGCCGCCCCGGCCCATCAGGGCGTCGGTGGCGGTCTTGCCCGCCGCGACTCCGGGCTGTCCGAACGGATTGACCCCGTAGAGGGCACCGGCCATCACCGTCTGGAGCTGGTGGAGGAAGAAGAACTCGCCGAGGGCGGCGGCGTCGATCGTCGGCGTCGTGATCGTCAGGTTCGGGCGGCGAGCTTGGGTCAACGCCCAGGCCGTGGCCGTCCGCTCCCGACTGAGCAGTTGGCCGAGCTCGGCGCCGCGCAGGTAGGCGAGCTCGGGGATCGCTGCCGGTGGCTCCGGCAGGGGGACCTCGGCCCGGTAGTCGCCGACCGCGACGAGGGCGATCAGCTTGTCGTTCGGACCCTCGGTGTAGAGCTGGATCTGGGAGTGCTGGTCGATCGCCCCGAGCGCCTTGATCGGAGTCTGGCCGGCGAAGACCTCGTCGCCGTCTGTCCCTTCCTGCTTGCCCAAACTCTCGGCCCAGAGCTGGCGGAACCAGTCGGCCAGGCCGTAGAGGGCATCGGCGTAGGGCATCGTCACCAGGATCGACTTGCCGAGCCGGCGGTCGGCCAACACCGCGACCGCGGCCAGCAGGTAGGCCGGGTTCCGTCGGACGTCGGCGCCGGCCGTCAGGCAGCGCTCCCGCATCGCGGCGGCACCGGCCAGGAGCCCGTGGATATCGACCCCGCAGAGCGCCGCCGGCAGCAAGCCGACCGCGCTGAGGACCGTCTGGCGGCCGTCGACGCCCGGGGGGACGGGAAAGCTCCGGTACCCCTCCTCGTCGGCCAGCTTGCGCAGCAGACCCTCGGTCGGATCGGTCGTGGCGACGATCTGCTGGGCGGCCCGCTCGGCTCCGACCGCCTCGATCAGGGCGTCGCGGGCGACCAGAAAGTTGGCCATCGTCTCGGCGGTCTGGCCCGACTTGGTGACGACGTTGACCAGGGTGTGCGGGAGATCGACCGTATCGAGCGTGGCGCGGACCTTCTCCGGGTCGGGGTTGTCGAGGACGAAGAAGCGGGGGCCACCCCGCTCGGCGTCGGGGAGGAGGTTGCGGAACGGATCGGCCAGGGCCTGGATGGTCGCGATCGCACCGAGCGAGGAACCGCCGATCCCGATCAAGACATAATCGCGGAACCGGTCGCGGGCGTCGGCGGCGAAGGCGACCAGCTCGTCGGCGAGGGACGTGTTCCCGGGCAGGTCGAGCCACCGTTGACGGCCGTCGACGTGCTCGGCCACGATCCGCTCGTGCTCGAGGCGCACTTTGTCGGCGACTTCGTCGAGCATGGCGTCGGTCAGCCCGTGCTCGTCGCCGACGGCGGCGACCATCGCGTTTCGGTAGTCGATGGCCAAGCGAGAGGTGATCGGGGTCGCGGTGGTGGACACGGGCGCACTCCGGGCCGCGGGTGATTGCCTGCGCATTGTGTACCGTGCGGATGCATGCTGGAGCGCGACGCGCCTGAGTGACACGCACCTGTGACAGGTCGCACCGGTCCTGCTCCGCTGTTGCACCCGCGCCTCGCGGGGATGGTGACGCTAGCCGGCCAGGTGATCCCTATCGTCGAAACGCCGCACCACGCCGGTCACATCCTGCCAATGAAGCTCAGTGACGCTGGCGTTGCCTGCGCGGAAGGCATCCCAGCGCGCGGCACTGATGCCCGCCAGTGCGCCCAGCACCTGAGTGATGACACCAGCGTGGGTCACGATCAGCACGCGCTGCCCGGGATGGGCTGCCGCAAGACGCCGGACGGCGCTGAGGGTGCGACTGC
>JBBSNJ010000242.1:0-5497 GCA_038232775.1 Thermomicrobiales bacterium | reverse complement strand
CCTGCTCCGCGCCCAGCGCGCCCTCACGGCCGACGCGGCGGCGCGGCGAGCGGAGGCGGAGCCGGAGACCGAGCCGGAGGCGGCGCCGGCGCCAGCTGAGTCGTTGGCAGCAGCGGTCGAGCCGGAGATCGCCTAAAGCGGGTTGCAATGGAGTGGACCGGCCGCGAACGGCTGGAGGGGCGCTGGTCGCTGCGCCCGTCGCCCGCGAGGCGACCGCGACCCACCCAACCACTCCGTGGCCGCCGCCCGACTATTCTGCAAAGCGCGGTAGGAACGCGGCGGACCGTCGCCGTCTGCGCGTTGGATCAGGAGGCCCTCGTGGAGCGTTCGCCCCTCACCGCCGAGCCGCCGGCCGAGTTGGCCGACTTCCCCGACTTCGTCGAGCACGTGCTGCGGGAGTGGCACGCCCCGGGCGCCGCCGTCGCCGTCGCCGTCGCTCAGGACGGCGCGATCGTCCTCGCCCGCGGCTTCGGCCGGCGCGACGTCGAGCGCGATCGGCCGGTGACGCCGCGGACCCGCTTCGCGATCGGCTCCTGCACCAAGGCGTTCACGACGCTGAGCCTGGCGCAGTTGGTCGACGAGGGCCGGCTCGACTGGGACGCCCCGGTCCGGAGCTATCTGCCGACCTTCGCCCTCCAGGATCCGGTCGCCTCGGAGCGGATCACCCCGCGCGACCTGGTCAGCCACCGCTCCGGGCTGCCGCGGCACGACCTGGCCTGGTACGGCTCGCCCCGGTCCCGGTCGGAGCTGGTCGGCGCCCTGCGGCACCTGGCGCCGAGCGCGGATTTTCGGGACGCCTGGCAGTACCAGAACCTGCTCTACCTGACGGCGGGGTATCTCGCCGGCGAGGTGGCCGGGCAGAGCTGGGAGGAGCTCGTCCGGCGCCGCATCTTCGAGCGGCTCGGCATGGCCGGGAGCAACTTCTCGGTCGCCGCCTCCCAGGAGTCCGACGATTTCGCCCTCCCATACCAGTACCAGGAGCGCGGGGCGCAGCTTCGCGCCATGCCCTTCCGCCCGATCGACGAGATCGCCCCCGCCGGAGCGATCAACGCCGGCGTCGCCGACATGGCGCCCTGGCTCCTCTTGCACCTGAACAAGGGGCGGCACGGCGAGGAGCGGATCGTCTCCGAGGGGCAGATCGCCGAGCTGCACGCGCCGCGGATGGTGATGCCGGAGCGGGAGAAGTATCCGGAGCTCTCCCTGCCGAGCTACGGGCTGGGTTGGTTCGTCCGCTCCTACCGGGGGGAGACGGTCGTTGCCCACGGCGGCAACATCGACGGCTTCAGCGCCCTCGTTGCGTTCGCCCCCAACGCGGGCGTCGGGGTCGTCGCCCTCGTCAACCTCAACGGCGTCCCCGTGCCGGAGATCCTCGCCTACCGCGTCTTCGACCGCCTCCTCGGCCTGCCGCTGATCGACTGGCACGGCCGCTGGCGGGACGACCGAGCCGCGGCCGTCGCCGCCGGCGAGCAGGGCAAGGCGAAGTCGGCGAGCGACCGCGTGCCGGGGACCGCGCCCTCGCACCCGCTCGCCGACTACGCGGGCGAGTTCGCCCACCCCGGCTACGGCACGATCACGATCGGGCGCGAGGGGGACGGCTTGACGCTCCGCTTCAACGCCTTCGCCGGTCCCCTCCGCCACCACCACTACGACAGCTTCGAGTACACCGACGAGCAAGACGACGAGACCCACCGCTTCACCTTCGCCGCTGACCCAAGCGGTGAGATCGCTGCCGTCTCCGCCCCGCTCGAGCCGGCGGTGGCCGACATCGTCTTCCGCCGCCGGGCGCCGGCGGCGATGCGCGACCCGGCCTTCCTGGCGCCGTTCCTCGGCGGCTACGACCTGATGGGCCTCTCCGCGACCGTCGCCTGGGCCGGCGCCGGCGCGCTGCGCCTGTCGATCCCCGGGCAACCCGACGCCGAATTGGAACCGCGCCGGGGCACCGAGTTCCGGGTCAAGGGACGCTCCGGCTTTGCCGTCGAGTTCCAGCGGGATGCATCGGGCGCCGTCGTCGCCGCGCTCGTCTCCCAGCCGAACGCCCTCGTCACCGCGCCGAAGACCGGGTAGTCCAGAGGCGGGCGCGGGCGACCCCCTGTGCTACCATCCGGGGCGCCAGAAGCTTGGCGGCGTCCACCCCCGGAGCAGCGGCATGGCGACCTTCCTCCCGCCGGCGATCCCGAAACTGACCTACGCCGACCTCGACGTCGTCCCCAAGGAGCGGGAGGGGGACCGGCAGGAGCTGTTCGACGGGGAGTTGGTCGTGACCGCGTCGCCGGTTCCCGCCCACCAGATGGAGGCCAGCAACCTCACGATTCGGGTCGGCGGACATGTCTTGGCGGGCGACTTGGGCCGACTGTCCACCGCCCCGATCGACGTCAGGTTCGCCCCAGGTGCCGGCGCCGTCCCGGACCTCGTGTTCGTGCGACGGGAGCAGCTCGGGAGCGCCGCGGCCGAGGCCATCCGCGGCGCTCCCGACCTGATCGTCGGGGTGCTGTCGCCTTCGACGAGGCGTCGCGACCTCGGCCGGAAGACGGCGATCTCCGAGCGCTTCAAGGTTCCGGAGTGCTGGATCGCCAGCCCCAAGGCACAGTCGGTGACCGTCTTCGTGCTGGGGGACGGGGGGTACGAGGAGCGGCCCCAGGCGGGGGACACCCCGCGATCATCGGTGCTGCCCGACCTCGTGCTCTGATGGACCGACGCCTTTCTTGGCGTCTAACCCGCCGCGAGTCCGGCGTGCCGGCTCACTTGGGCGAGAGGGGACCGAACCGATGGCGGTCGAGCCGCTGATCTTCGAACTGAGCAAGCCGGGGCGGCGCGGCGTCCGCTTCCCAGCGCCGGACGTGCCGGAGACGCCGCTGCCGCCGGAACTCCGCCGCGACGACCTCGAGTGGCCCGAGGTCAGCGAGATCGACGTCGTCCGACACTACACGCGCCTCAGCCAGAAGAACCACGCCGTCGACGTCAACACCTACCCCCTCGGCTCCTGCACGATGAAGTACAACCCGAAGATCAACGAGGCGGTCGCCCGCCTCCCCGGCTTCGCCGAGCTCCACCCCGAGCAGGACCCCGCCACCGTCCAGGGCGCCCTGGAGCTGATGTGGGAGCTGCAAGGCATGCTCGGCGAGATCTCGGGCGTCGCCGAGGTCGGGCTGCAACCCGCCGCCGGCGCCCACGGCGAATTGACCGGCGTCCTGATCATCCGCGCCTACCACCAGGAGCGGGGCGACGAGGGGCGGACCAAGATCCTGGTCCCCGACTCCGCCCACGGCACCAACCCGGCGACCGCCGTGATGGCCGGCTTCCAGGTGGTGACGATCCCTTCCGACGCGCGGGGGAACGTCGACCTCGAGGCGGTCCGGGCCGCGGTCGGCCCCGACACGGCCGGTCTGATGATCACCAACCCGAACACCCTCGGCCTCTGGGACGAGCACATCCGCGAGGTGGTCGAGGTCGTCCACGAGGCGGGGGGGCTGGTCTACAACGACGGCGCCAACTTCAACGCCATCCTCGGCATCGCCCGCCCCGGCGACCTCGGGGTCGACGTCATGCACTTCAACCTGCACAAGACCTTCTCCACCCCCCACGGCGGCGGCGGCCCCGGGGCGGGGCCGGTCGGGGTCCGGGCCGAGCTGGCCGAGTACCTCCCCGGTCCCCGCGCGCGGCGGACGGAGGACGGCCGCTACGACTGGCACCAGCCGGTGAAGAGCATCGGCCGGCTCCACGCCTTCCACGGCAACTTCGGGATGTTCGTCCGCGCCTACACCTATATCCGGATTCACGGCGACGAGGGGCTGCGGCGGGTCATCGAAGACGCCGTGCTGAACGCCAACTACCTGCGCGCCCGTCTGGCCGACCGCTACCGGGTGGCGTTCGACCGGACCTGCATGCACGAGGTGGTGCTCTCCGGCAGCCGGCAGAAGGCGCACGGCGTCCGCACGCTCGACATCGCCAAGCGGCTGCTCGACTTCGGGCTCCACCCGCCGACCGTCTACTTCCCGCTGCTGGTGCCGGAGGCGCTGCTGATCGAGCCGACCGAGACCGAGTCGAAGGAGGCGCTCGACCGCTTCGTCGCCGCCATGCGCCAGATCGCGGACGAGGCGGAGCAGACCCCCGAGCTCGTCACCGGCGCCCCCCACCGGACCGCCTTCAAGCGCCTCGACGAGGTCCACGCCAACCGCCACCTCGACCTCCGCTGGCGGCCGGAACCGCCGGCGCCGGCCGCGGCCGAAGCGCCCGCCCGCGACGCCGTCGCCGCCGACTGATCCGGCTCCGAGGCGATCACCGGCGCCGCGGGGTCGGCCGTGGCCGCGGCGCTGTCGTCCGCGGCGCGTGTTCTCGCGGAGGGCGTGCCGTTCTCCCGCGCCGCCTGAGACGGAAAGCGGGTGATCGCTGCCGCTTCCCGGAGAGATGCCCTCACCCCCGGCCCCCTTCCCCCGGTCCCGTGCGCGGGAGAGGGGAGACGTTCCCAGTCCCGATGGCGGGGTGATTCAACCGGATTCCGTGTGAGAGGGGGCCGATCCGGATCGAGCCGGCGGCGAGGGCGATCGCGCGGACGCCACCCGAGGACGACGACGCCCCGGCGCTCCCCTGCCGTCGCTGATACGGAATCTGGATGATCGCTGTCGCCACCCGGAAAGATGCCCTCACCCCCAGCCCCTCTCTCGCTGCGGCAGGAGAGGGGAGCCGGTCCCCAGCATTCACAAGCGCAACGATTCATCCGGATTCCGTATGAGTGGGATCCCCCGCAGCGGCTACAATCGGCCGGCAGCTTGGGTGGCCGGAGCGGAGTGCGGCGGGTCGGGGGGCGATGGCGCGGTCGGGAGCGGGAGCGGGGCGGGATCGGACGGCGGGACCGGGCGGCCGGCCCTGGCTCGGCCCGCTCGCCTCGGTCGTCGCCCTGCTCCTCGCCCTCGCGGCCTGTGGGCCGGGGGGGGATCGGTCGCCGACCCCTACCGCGCCGACGGCCGACCCTCCGGTCGCGACCGTCGCCGCCGCGACGCCGCTGGTGGGGACGCCCGTCCCCGCCGCCTCCCCGCCGTCGCTCCGGCTCGCGTCCCCGATCGTGCCCACCCAACCGCCCGGTCCGCCGATCGCGCCGCCCCCCGGCGGGACGACGGCGGAGTTCCGCTCCGAGCGGGCGGAGCTCGGCCCGGTCGTCTGGGCGAGCGGGGTGGACCCCGCCACCAACGCCCCGCGGGACCGGGTCGGGGCCTTCTCGACCGGATCGCCCGTGATCCAGGCCGCCGTGCCGGTCTCGCGCCTGGCCCGGGGCACGGTGCTCAGCGCCGTCTGGAGCTACAACGGCACCCCGCTCCCCCTCCCTCCGAGCCAGGTGGTCGCCGAGCGGGACGAGGAGGAGACGTGGGTCGAGTTCCACCTGCCGCAGCCGGGCGGCCAGCCCTGGCCGGCGGGCGTCTACGCGATCGAGGTCCAGGTCGACGGCCAGCCCGCCCAAGCCGCCGCCGTCCTCGTCGAGGGATAGACGGCAGACGGCAGACGG
>JBBSNJ010000241.1:0-5509 GCA_038232775.1 Thermomicrobiales bacterium | reverse complement strand
GGCCAGGGCGCGGGTGAGGGCGTCGAACCGGTCGCTGTCCATCGCAATCTCCTTCTCGATGCCCCGACGCCGAGCCCCGTCGAGCGGACGGGCATCCCCGGCAGCGTGTTCGATCTCGACCTCCGCCTGCTCCAGTGCCCCCGCGCCGCCGGAACGCCCCTCCCTGACGCCACCCTTCCCTCCCGGCGCCGACCTTGTCCTCCATCCGGCCGGTTCCCTCCCCCGGAGCAAGAGATTCAACTCCCCCATCTTCGGCCCCCGCCGCCGCCTTGGCACTGGGGAAACTACGGGTTTCTGGCCGGCGGGGGGCTCCGCCGACCCCGTAAGATGACGGGGTTCCGGTCCCTCGGCGCCGCCGCGCCCCAGCCGGTGATGAGCTGGGAGCGTTCCTTGCCTGGCCGGTCAGTGGCCGGCACGCGACCGGCCGCCCTCGCGGCAGACGGTTCGCCCCCGGCCACCCGCGACCGCGGCAACCCCGCTGGCTCCGAAGCGGGCCGGTTCCGCTCGGCGGCGATGGGGCCGCGGTCGTCCCCCCTACGGCAGGGGTGCCGGTCCGCCGCAACCGGGCAAATTGACGCCCCCAGGGGCCGATGGTACGGTTGCTCGCATGGCCGTCCACGTCTCGCTGATCGCCGCCTTCGCCGCCGGGTTGCTCTCGATCTCGTCGCCCTGCGTCCTGCCCCTGGTGCCGCTCTACCTGACGCACCTGGCCGGGGTCTCGGTCGACGCCTCGGGCGCGACAGCGCGCGGTCGCGTCCTGGTCAACGCTGGCGCCTACGTCTTGGGTTTCTCGACCGTCTTCGTCTTGCTCGGGGTCGCCCTCGGCGCCGCCGGGGCGCTGGTCGCGACCGCCTCCTTCGTCGCCGGCTGGAGCTACTGGCTGATCCGGCTCGGCGGCGCCCTCCTGATTCGTCTCGGCCTCCACCAGATCGGGCTGCTGCGGCTGCCCTGGCTCGAGCGCGAGCGGCGGGTGGATACCCGAGGGCTCCCGGTCGGGCGGGTCGGCTCGTCGTTCCTGGTCGGCGCCACCTTCGCCGCCGGCTGGTCCCCCTGCGTCGGGCCGATCCTCGGGGCGATCCTGACGATGGCAGTGGGGCAGGGGGACATCGAGCGGGCGGCGGCGCTGCTGGTCGCCTACTCGGCCGGGCTCGGCGTACCCTTCCTGGCGGCGGCACTGCTCGGCACTTCGAGCGGCGTGATCCGCGGGCTCAACCGGCGGCTGCACCTCGTCTCGGGTGTCAGCGGCGGGGTGATGATGGCGATGGGGGCGGTGATGCTGCTTGGCCTCTACCAGCAGTTCTTCGCCCGATTGGTCGCGTTGGCCCCTTGGATCCCGTGGGAGCCGAGCCTGTGACCCACCGCCGCTCGATCCTCCCGGGTTGGTCCGCTGCCGTCGTTGCCGGTGCCTGGCGCGACCCGTTCGTCTCCCGCGACCGGGCCTGACGCGATGGCGCAAGCGACGCTTGGGCCGCGCCCGGTCCGCCGCTCCCTGGCGGAGCTGGCGATCGACCGCGTCTGGCGCTTCTTCTGCTCGGTCCGGATCGCCATCTGGGAGATCGCGGCGCTGGCCGTGCTGGTCCTGATCGGCACCCTGCGCGGCAGCTCGGTGCCGCGGGCGCTGACCGATGCGGTACCGCTCACTACACCCCTGGTCGAGCGCTGGTACGCCTGGGACGTCTTCCACTCCCTCCTCTTCATGGCGCTGCTGGCGCTCCTCTCGGTCGCGATCGCGATCGGCGGCGCCCTCAACCGCGCTCCCGGCATCTGGGCCGCGATCGCCCGCCCGACGGTGGCGACGACCCACGGCTTCCTGCGCAACGCCGAGACGTCGGCCACGATCGCGAGCCCGCTGCCGCCGGCCGAGCTGGCGCGCCGGCTGGCGACGGGGCTGCGCGGAGGGCGCTACCGCGTCCTGACCCAGCCGCGCGGCTCGGAGCTCCACTTCTACGCCGACCGCTTCCGCTTCGCCCGGCTGGCGACCTTCCCCTTCCACCTGGCGCTGATCATGATCCTGCTCGGCGGCATCGTCGGCGCCCGCTGGGGGTTCCGGGACACGGAGTTCATCGTCCCCGAGGGCTCGACGCGGGCGATCGGGCACGGCACCGACCTCAGCCTCCGCCTCGACGACTTCAGCGAGACCTACCTCGAGTCGGGGGCCCCGGCCGAGTATCGCAGCGATCTGACCCTGCTCCGGGGCGGGGAGCCGGTGGAGAGCGGCTCGATCACCGTCAACCACCCGCTGAGCCACGACAACCTGACGATCTACCAGGCCAGCTTCGGCCAGGCCGTCCAGCTCAGGATCAGCGACGAGGCGGGCAACCTCCTCTTCGACGACGCCCTGCCGCTCGGGCCGTACCGCTCGGCGATCAACCCCGACGCCCCGGCCGCTCGGCTCGACCTGCCGCCGGTCGGGATGGCCCTCTCGGTGATCGCCCACGACCTCGACCCCGCCAACGCGCCCGAGCTCGACACGCTCAATCTGCGGCCGGGCCAGATGTACCTGCTGCTGCGACCGGCCGGGCCGGACAGCCCGATCACCGTCCCGACGGGGGTCACGATCACCCAGGGGCAGACGCGCGACTTCGTCGGTCTCCGCTTCGACTTCGTCCGCGAGAAGCGCTTCTCCTTGCTCCAGATCGCCCACAATCCCGGCATCCCCATCTTCTACGCCGCCTCGTTCCTGCTGGTCGGCGGCTTGGCCGTCACGTTCTACTTCCCCCACCGTCGGCTCCGCGGCATTGTCTCCCCGGCGCCCGGCGGCGGCAGCGTGGCGGCGCTGGCACCGATGGCGAAGCGGGACTGGAGCGCCCGGCGCGCCTTCGAGGGGGTGGTCGCTCGGCTCGAGGCGACGCTCGGCGGGGAGGCGACGGTCGAACGTCCGCGGCGGGAGCCGGACGAGGGGCGGGCGCTGGAGTCGGCGCTGCCGGAGCGGACCGGGGGCGCGGTCGAGGCCCGCGAGGAGTGGGTCGAGGTTGAACCGCCCCTCGCCCCGAGGTAGGGGCGACGCACGCGTCGCCCGTTGACGGCCGAACCGGGCGACGCGTGCTCCCCCACCAGGGGCACGACGGTCGACGCGCCACGAGCGGCCGGTCGAGCCGGGGGTCCGAGCCCGCCGCCGGCGCCCGAGGCACCGAGGCCGTGCGCCCCTACCGCGTCTCGCTGGTCGGCGCTGTCCAGGGGGACGACGCAGACGCCATAATCCCCGTGTCGCCAGCGAGCGCGGCGGCGGGGTGAGCGGCGAGGACGAGACGCGGCCGGGGCCGGAGGGCCGCGGAGGCTCGGCCCGGTGGTCGAGGGGGTCCGATGGAAGCACTGGTCAAGTTGTCCTTCTACTGTTTCGCGGCGGCCTCGATCGCACTCGGGGCAGCGGCGCTCTGCTCGCTGGGCTACGCGGTCGGCCGGGTTCGCCTGCGGCGGGCGACGATGGCGACCAGCGCGGGGACGACGATGGTCGCCTCCACGGCCTCGTTCGAGCCGGGCGCCCTCGGGGTGGGGCGGTTCGCGACGCTGCTGGCCTGGGTCGCGGTCGTCTTCCAGGGGCTCTCGGTCGGGCTGCGGACGGCGGCGGCCGGGCACCTGCCGGTCTCCAACATGTACGAGTTCTCGAGCTTCTTCGTCCTGCTGGCGACGCTCGTCTACCTGCTCTTCGAGCGGAGCTACGGCGTCCGCCAGGTCGGGGCGGTCGTGCTGCCGCTGATCTTCGGGATGGCCGTCTACGTCTGGTCGCTGCCGCCCGCGCTGCGCGAGGTCAACCCCCTGATCCCGGCCCTCCAGAGCCGGCCGTTGATGACCGCCCACGTCTCGCTCGCGATCCTCTCCTACGCCACCTTCGCGGTCGCCTTCGGCGCCGGGCTCCTCTACCTGCTGACGAGCCGCCGTCGGGTCGGCTGGTTGCCGAGCGCCGAATTGCTGGACGATCTGGGCTACCGGGCGGTGACGGTCGGCTTCCCGGCGCTGGCGCTGAACCTGATCCTCGGCTCGATCTGGGCCCATCGGGCTTGGGGCTCCTACTGGAGCTGGGACCCGAAGGAGACCGCCGCCCTCTTCACCTGGCTGATCTACGGCGTCTACCTGCACACGCGGTCGCTGCGGGGCTGGCGTGGCAACCGGAGCGCGATCATCCTCTTGATCGGCTTCGCGGCGGTCGTCTTCACCTACTTCGGCAACTACGTCTTCGGCGGCCTCCACGCCTACGGTGGGGTCTAGGCGTCAGGCGTCAGGCGTCAGGCGTCAGGCGTCAGGCGTCAGGCGTCAGGCGTCAGGCGACGAGTGTTGGGCAATTGGCAACTGACAACTGGCGTCCGGCGTCTGGCGTCCGGATTCAGGGGCGGTGGGACCGATGAACACGGGAGCCGCGGTCGGGCCGGTCGAAGAGCGGGAGGGCGGGGCCGCCGGAGACGGGCGCCGCGTGCAAGTGCTGCTCGGGGTGGGGGTGGCGCTGGCGCTGGTGGTCGGGGCCTGGTTCCTGGCCGGCGGGAGCGCCGGCTTGGCCGGCCTCGGGACGGGCGGAGTCAACCAGCGGCTGCTGCCGAAGGTCGGGCAGCCGGCCCCCGACTTCGCGACCCACGATCTGCTGGGGCGGACGGTGAACCTGTCCGACTACCGGGGGAGGCCGGTCTGGCTGATGTTCTGGGGGTCGTGGTGCCCCCCCTGCCGGGCCGAGTTCCCCGACGTCCAGCGCGCCTACCAGCAACTCGAGCCGGAGGGGGTCGCCCTCCTCGGCGTCAGCCTCGACGAGCCGCCGCTGGCCGCCGCCGAGTACGCGATGCGGAACGGGGCGACCTTCACCGTCCTCAGCGACCCCGGCCGGAGCGACACCGGCGGTGCCTACCCGATCCTCAACTTCCCGACCCACATCTTCATCGACGCCGACGGCGTGGTCCGCTCGATCGTGCTCGAGGACATGAGCGAGGAGCGGGCGCTGCGGGAGGCGGGGGCGCTGCTGCCCGGCGGCGAGGGCGCGTCCTCATAATCTCGGCTCTGGAGTGGAACCCGGGTGATCGATTCTGGTTCCCTGGGGATTGGGTTCCACCGCTTCGGCGCTCGGCGGATCGGCGTCGCGCGGCCCTAAAGGGACCGGGCTGAAGCGACGAAGCCCCCTCATGGGGGCTGATACGGAGTCCGGTTGAACCGTGGCGCTCCGGCAGCAGACTGCTCCCCTCTCCCGCGCACGGGACAAGGGGAAGGGGGTCGGGGGTGCGGGCATCTCTCCGGGTCGCCGCAGTCATGACCCGAAGTTCGGATCAGAGACAGGCGATCTGGATGCAGGCGCCGCCGCGCGGGGCGCAGATGCCGCAGCTCGGGTTGCAGCAAAACTCGCCGGCGCCGCAGACGGCGCCCCCGCACGGCTCCCCCCCGCCGCCGCAGAACTGCTCGGTGCAGCTGCCGCCGAGGGGGGTGCAGGTGCTGCAGCTCCAGTTGCAGCAGAACTCCCCGATACCGCAGGTCGTTTGGTTGCAGGGCTCGTCGAAGCAGAAGGCGAGCGGACAGGGCTGGCCGGCCGGGACGC
>JBBSNJ010000240.1:0-5529 GCA_038232775.1 Thermomicrobiales bacterium | reverse complement strand
AGCTTCAATGTGTTGATCGATGCCCTCGCGGCCGCCGCCGAAGCCGCTGGCGCCCGACTTTGCCCGGGTGTCGGTCCGACACGCCTGACTCCGTTGCCGGACGGCGGCTGGACGATCGCTCTGGATGGCGGCGCGGAGCGCTGCGATGTCGTGGTCGCAACCGTTCCATCGCCGGTGATCAAGCGCCTTGTCCCTGACCTTCCGGAAGCCTATCGACTGACGCTCGGCGGGACCGAATATGAGGCGGCGGTCGTTGCCCTGCTCCAGCTTTCCCAACCGCTTTCGTCGATCTACTGGCTGAACATCGCCGACGCCGATCTCCCCTTCACCGGCATCATCGAGCACACCAACTTCATGCCCCCCGCCGCCTACGGCAGCAAGCACTTCGTCTACCTCAGCCGGTACCTCGAACCCGATCACCCCTCCTTCGCCCGCTCCGACGCCGAGCTGATCGCCGACTACCTGCCGCACCTGGCGCGGATCAACCCCGAGTTCGACCCGAGCTGGGTCGAGCGCTGGTGGGTCTTCCGGGAGCGGGCGGCGCAGCCGATCGTGACCCTCAATTACGGCGCCAAGATTCCCGACCACCGGACCGGGCTGCCGGGTCTCTACCTGGCCAACACCAGCCAGATCTACCCCGAGGACCGCGGCACCAACTACAGCGTCCGCCTCGGCAACCAGATCGCCGCTCTCGTCGACGCCGATCTGCGGGGCGACGGCGCTCCCTCCTGACGGCCCAGGCTCCTCGCCCGCGAACGGAACCGGGTCGAGCGCCCGGCGGTGGCGCCCCCCGCGCGCCGGGGCGGGCGGCGGGGAGGCGGTGGATGGCGGCGTCCCCGGCGGGACGGGGGGTGGGGTGCCGGGCGACCCCAACCGGTTCCGGCAGCCGCTCCGGCATAACCGCCCGATGCCCCCCTGTGCGCCCTCGGCCCGCTCCGTGCGCTGTGGTAGACCAGGGTGCGCGGGGCCGGCGGCAGCCCGCTCCCGCGGAAGGAGTGATCCCGTGTTCCATCCCCGCCGTCGGCCTCGGGCGGCACCGCCGCGGAGCGCGGTCCGACTCGGCGCGGTGGTCGCCCTGCTGACCGCGCTCGCCCCGGCCGTCGCCGCCGCCCACGCCCGCTGGTTCACCCCGGAGGGTCTCTATTCCGCGCCGGAGTGGGGGCGACTGGTGTCGCTTCCGGTCGCCCTTGCGCTGCTCAGCGGCGCGGTCGCGGTCGCGTTCCTGGCCTGGCTGCAGGGCTGGCTCGGCGACCCGCTCTGGCCGCGGCCTCGCTTTCTCCAAGGACTGGAGACGAGTGCGCCGGCGATCCTCGGCGTGCAGACGGCGATCACGATGATCTTCATGGCCAGCCGCCTCGACCTCTTCGTCCCGAACATCGAGCTTCCCCGGAACGCGTTCGGCGTCCTGATCGCCGCCGTGACGGTGACGGCCGCCTTCTCCTTCATCACCGGCGTCTTGACCCGGATCGGGGCGCTGGTCACCATCGGGCTCGTCCTGCTCGGGTTCGCCTTCGCGTCCTGGTACGAGGTGGTGGAGCAGGCGATC
The DNA here is from genome assembly GCA_038232775.1 of Thermomicrobiales bacterium. Taxonomy (GTDB): domain Bacteria; phylum Chloroflexota; class Chloroflexia; order Thermomicrobiales; family UBA6265; genus JBBSNJ01. The sequence goes on along the minus strand of JBBSNJ010000240.1, from coordinate 3,983 downwards.
TTCGTCGGCATCGCGCTCTACCTGCTGGCGGTCGGCCGCGGGGTGATCCGGTACGGCGAGCGCCCGCTCGGGGAAGGTCACCCGTGGACCGCGGCGCTGCTGCCGCACGCGCTGACGATCCTGCGCGTCGCGGCCGGGGTGTCGGTCCTGGTCCTCGGCTTCACCGAGAAGTTGGTCAACGTCGACCTCGGGATCGCGTTCCTCGAAGGCCACCCCAACTTCAACGTCGCGCGGGCGCTCGGGCTGGTCTGGTTCACCGACGAGCGCTTCGTCTACGCGATCGGGATCGTGGAGGCGACGGCGGGGATCGCCTTGCTCGCCGGCTTCTTGCCGCGGGTCGTGATCCTGGCGCTCTGGATCCCGTTCAATTTGGGCATCGCCTTCTTGCCGGCCGAGGAGCTGATCGGGCACCTGCCGGTCCTGTCGACGATGTACGTCCTGCTGGTGCGCGGCACCCAGGGGGTCCCGCCCCGCGTCGAGGCAAAGGGGCGGACGAGCGATCCGTTCCCGCCCCAGGCGCGGGCGACCGAAGTCGCGACGGCGGCCGGGGGGCGGCTGGGGAGCAGCGGGCCGGACTGATACCGAATCCTGGTGATCGCTTCCGCTTCCCCGGAAGGTAGCCCTCTCCCCCGACCCCTTGCCCCTGTCCCGTGCGCGGGAGAGGGGAGAACTCCCCCCGCCGAGAGTGGGAATGTTCCATCTGATCCGGGATAGAGCGTCCGAGCTTGATCGTTGGCCGGTGGTGGCGTGCCGGGCACGATCAGCGTCGGCGAGTGGCGGGTTATCATCTTATGGTTCCCCGAAACACCTCTTCGCCCGGCGGCGTTGTGGGGAGTATGGCCGGTGATCGTCGCGGCACGGGCGCCGCGGCTGCGTCCCTCTGGGGGTTGAGCCGCCGGCTGGAGGAGGTTCGGTGATGCAGGAGAGACGACGGCGCTTCGGTGCCGCGGTGGTCGGGATCCTCGTCTTCGTGGCCGGATTCGCCCCCGCGGCAACGACGAACGTTGCGGCGCAGGCGGTGGCTGAGGAGGAATACGCCGGCACCTTTCTCGAGGTGACCGCCCTCCGTTGCCCGCCCGCCTACGACGGGGGGCGTACGAGACCGACTGCGCGGAGCCGTTGCCGGGGGCCGTCTTCGCCCTGGACGACCTGGCGATCGACGGCCCGAGCGACATCGCCGACAACCGCACCGCGGACGCGCGCGGCGTCGCCCTGTGGGAAGGGCTGGGGGCGAAGCCCTACGCCCTCGCCGCTGTCACCGGGGCGGAGGCCGAGCAGTACGCGGTCTCCTGCACGATCGAGGCGGACCCGTTGCGTCCTCTGGACGTGACGGACACCGGTCGAGGCGCCCTCCGGTTCGAGGTGCCGGCGGCGGTCGTCGCGGCCGATGACGACCTTTTCTGCGACTGGTACGTGATCCCTGGGAGCGTGAGGGAGGCCGCAGGCTCGCTGACGATCGAGGCCCGGCGCTGCGTCGCGGGTTACGCCCCGCTCGACGAGACGACGTACGCCGAAGACGGCACCCATCCGGCGACCGGCGTGAAGTTCAACGCGACGTTCGGTGCCGCGGCGAACGCTGCCGCGCCGGATGCGACCGTCTCGACCGACCTTGCCGGCGTCGCCCGCTTCGAACTCCCCATCGGCGAGACGGAGGTGCTGCTGGTCGAGGGAGCGGCGGGCGCCCCGGACCCGTTCGGCGGCAACGAGCTGGGTCTGGTCTTCTGCGCAATCGGCGAGCGGGAGGAGGTACCGTTCGACTACGTCCAAGGCGACGGGATTCTCCTCGGCGTGGCGGCGGGGGAGGCGGTGACCTGCACCTGGTACGTCGTGCCCCCGGCGGGCACCCAGCCCTTCCCGGTCTACGCCCTCGTCTGCGATCAGGACCCCGGGCAGGTCGGGACGGCGCGCGGCGATTTCCCACCGGCCGGGTGCGCCGGGGCCGTGGGGGTCGCGATCCTCGTCGAAGCCGCCGAGAACGGGGACGACCTGGGGGCGTGTACGACCGGCGACGACGGGAGTTGCGTGATCGACCTGCCCCGCGGCGCGTCGGTGCTCGTCAGCGATGGTCCGGCGTCGATTCCGCCCGGGTTCGAAGCGCGACAGAATCCGATCGAGACCAGGGTCGTGACCGAGTTCGCCGAGGCGGTCTTCGTCAATCTGCCGGTCTAGGCGCGGCGGCGGGGGCGGCGGCGGCTCGAGAGAGCTTCCGGCCGCGGGCTTCGCTCGCGGCCGGAGGCTGGTCCAGCCCGTCTGGCGCACCGCGGCCGTACCGGGAGACCGCTACAATGGTCTTCCCGAAAAGTTCGGGACGTCGCCGGGGAGCAACCGCTGGCCTCGGCGGGTACCGGGGAGGCGGGCCGATGGGCCGACCGGGGCTTGCTGGGGCCAACCGCGGGGTGGGATTCTGACCGCGGCGTCCCGCGTCCCGGCGGCCAAGAGAGGCGGCCCCTTCGTGCCCCCGTCCCATCCCCCCGACCGCGCCCGATCCCAGACTCCCCCCGCCGACGCGGTCTCCCCGGAAGCGTGGCCGGCCGCCGACGAGCGCCGCGCCGAGCGCGCGCCGGCGCCGGGGCTGGACGCGCCGCGGCTCGATGTCCGCGGGGTCGTCTCCACCTACCGGGAAGGGCGCGCCGTCCTGACCGCGCTCGACGGTCTCTCGCTGGCGGTCGGGGCCGAGGAGTTCGTGGCCCTGATCGGTCCCTCGGGCTGCGGTAAGAGCACGCTGCTCGACGTGGTCGCCGGGCTGTTCGACCCGGACGCGGGCGAGGTCCGGCTCGACGGTCGCGCGCTCCCCGCCGCCGCCCGGCTCGGGCGCTCGGCCTACATGCGGCAGCGCGATCTGCTCCTCCCCTGGCGGCGCGTGGTCGGGAACGCCGCCCTGGCCCTCGAGGTGGCGGGGGTGCCCCGCCGCCGGGCCGCCGCCGCCGCCCGCGCGCGCCTGCCGGAGTTCGGCCTCGACGGGTTCGCCGATGCTTACCCGGCCCAGCTCTCGGGCGGGATGCGGCAGCGGGTCGCGTTCCTGCGGACGATGTTGGCCGAGAAACCGCTGCTGCTGCTCGACGAACCGTTCGGCGCCCTCGATGCCCTGACCCGAGCCGAGATGCAAGGGTGGCTGCTGGAGCTCTGGGGACGGGAGCGCCGCTCGGTCTTCCTGGTGACCCACGACGTCGACCAAGCGATCTTCCTCGCCGACCGCGTCGTCCTCCTCTCGCCGCGGCCGGGTCGGGTCCGCCACGTCGAGCCGATCGCGCTGCCCCGGCCGCGCCTCCGCTCGCTCGTCACCGAGGGGCGTTTCGTCCGGCACAAGGCCGCGATCCTGGGCGCGCTCGGGCTGCTCCCCGAGGACGACCCCGGATGACGACCACCGTCCGGCCGCGCCCTCCTCGTCGGCCGGAACCGCCCCCCCGGTCGGAGGGGGAATGTCGCCTGGAGCCGGCTCGGCCGGGCGCCGCCGTCCCTCCCCGGCGACCGCTGGTCGGTCGTTGGCTGGCCCCGGCGGCGCTGCTCGCCGCGCTCCTCCTCGGCTGGGAGGTCGCGGTCCGGCTGGCCGAGACGCCGCGCTGGCTGCTGCCGCCGCCGAGCGCCGTCGGCCGCCTCCTGCTGACCGACCGCGAGCTGTACACGCTCCACGCCCGCGTGACGCTGGTCGAGGTGCTGCTCGGCTTCGGCCTGGCCCTGGTCGGGGGGGTCGGGCTGGCGACGCTGATCGACGCGGCGCCGGCGCGGGCGCCGCTGCTCTTGATCTGGTTCGGCTACGGGCTGCTGCCGAAAGTCCTGGTGACGGCGCTGATCGGCTTCTTCCCGATCGCGGTCAACAGCGTCGACGGGCTGCGGGCGACCGACCCCGAGGTGGTCGCCCTGCTCCGCTCGTTCGGGGCCGGGCGGTGGGCGCGCTACCGCCTCGCCAGGTTGCCGGCCGCGCTCCCGTTCGTCTTCTCGGGCGCCAAGATCGCCGTCGCCGTCTGCGTGATCGGGGCCGTCTT
>JBBSNJ010000239.1:0-5542 GCA_038232775.1 Thermomicrobiales bacterium | reverse complement strand
CGGGCGAGGGTGGCGGTCGGGGTGCCGGTTGGGCTGTGGACCTCGACCGCGGCGGAGGCGGCCGGCAGGCGTAGCTCGAAGTTCAGCTCGGGGAGGTTGGGGATGCGGTCCCGCGCCGCGTCGTCGCCGTAGCGGATGATGTGGACGGCGACCCCGGCGTCGACCCGCTGCAGGTTGACCGCCAGGTCAGGGAATCCGTCGAGCCGGAGCTGGGGGCCGCCCGGCAGGTGGGCGACGGCGAAATCCGCGGTGGATGGGAGCCGGACGGTGCGGTCGTGCTCCAGGAGACCGTTGCGGTCCCGCGCCGGCAGGTTGGTGGCGAGCTCGCCGAGGACGAGGAGGCGGCCGCCGCTCGCCAGATAGGCGAGCAGCAGGTCGGTCTGGGTCGGGGTCAGGAAGCGGCACTCGGGGAGGATCAGCGTCCGGTACTGGCCGAGGTCGCCAACGGTGAGGGTGTCGCGGCGCAGCTCGCCGTCGGGGAAGAAGCGGACGTCGTAGGGTTGGCGGGCCTGGTCGAGGGTCTGGCAGGCCCGCCAGAAGGGGGTGGTGTCGCCGCTCGGGGCGTTGTCGGGGGTGTTGGCGAGGTCGGCGGCGGCGGTGGCGGTGGCGGCGGCGAGCCGGAAGTTGCTCTCGACGCTGTAGACGACGGCGACCTCGTTCCAAGTCCGCCGGCTGGAGAGGTGCTCGTGGTCGGCGAGGAACCCCTGGATCTCGGCGCAGAGGTCGTGCGGGGGGGAGAAGGTGTCCTCGATCACGCTCCCCAGCCAGGCGCCGTAGGGGACGCTCATGTTGGCGCCGAGGGCGGCCGCCTCGTAGAGCGAGCGGCGGAAGCGGTCGTAGCCGCGGCCGACCTTGAGCTGCTCGACCAGCTCGGGGACGATCCCGCCGTAGGGATTCTCGACGACGACGACCGGCTTCGGACCGGCGAAGCCGGCGGCGTAGCGATACCACTCCGGCTGGCGGTCGCGGGTGTTGCGCATCTCGGTGATGATCAGGTCGACCTCGGGTTCGAGGGCGTAGTACTGGTCGAGCAGGTTGAAGAAGTTGCCGGAGACGAGCACCTCTCGGCCCCGGCTCCGGCCGTAGTCGCGGGCGTAGCCGGCGATCTCGGCGAAGAAGCGGCTGATCGCGCCGCGCTGGAAGCGCAGGTAGTGCCAGAAGAGGGGGGTCGTCTCGCGGTCGGACTTGAAGTCGTAGCCGCGGGCGAGCAGCCACTCGCCGTAGTGGAAGCGGGCCAAGTCCTCCCCCCGCAGCTCGGGCGGGCGCTCGGCGGGGGGCAGCGCTTGGAGGTAGGCGCGGAAGCCCTTCAGGCAGTCCTTGCAGAAGCAGCCGCCGTACTGGAGGCTGGTCAGCGGCAGCTCGGCCTCGTCGAGCTGGACGCCGGCGACGCCGGCGTCGATCTGGATCCGGATGATCGCCTTCAGGTACTCGCGCCAGACCGGGTTGTTGCGGTCCATCGTCGAGCAGGCGTGGTCGCGGTCGGGGCACTCGACCCAGTGGGCGTGGCAGGGCTGGCCGTGGATGTCACGGGAGCAGCACTCGGCGAGCAGGTCGCCGACCGGCTCGCCGTCGCTGTTGCGCAGCCCGCCGGGGAAGTAGCGTTCGAAGGGGGGCCAGAGTTTGGGGTAGCGGTTCTGGGAGAACTCCCGCAGCCCCAACCAGCCGGGCCGGCCGACGCCGCGCGGTTCGTTGAGCGAGAGGATGCGGTCCTCCGCCTCGTTCAGCTCGACCGGGAACTCCCAGCCCTGGACCTCGAAGACGATGCCGAAGACCTTGATCCCGCGGGCCTGGCAGGCGGCGACGAACTCGGCGTCGTTGACGAAGCCGTAGAAGCGGAAGCGGGGGTCGATCTCGCCGTACGCCTCCTGCTCGAGGTAGGGGAGCGAGAGGGAGCCGCCGCCGAGCGCCGCCCAGACGAGGAGCGTCGCCCGATAGTCCTCCAGGTGGTCGATCATCCGCAGCCGGCGCGGCGGCAGGCTGGGGTGGTAGCAGTGCTGGCCCGGGAACCAGGCGTCGAAGTAGACGCCGCGCTCGATCCGCTCCAGCTTTGGTTGCTTGGCGCCCGCTGCGTCCACGCCCGGTCCTCCCGCTCTCGCCCGACGCCGGGGCGGCCTACTTCATCCCCGAGAGGGCGATGCCGCGCACGAAGTGGCGCTGGAAGAGGAGGAAGACGATCAGGACCGGCAGGGTGGCGATCACGGAGCCGGCCATCAGCAGGTCCCAGACGGTGCGGTTGCGGACGACGAAGAGGGCGAGGCCGAGCGGCAGGGTGCGCAGGCTCTCGCTGCTGACGATGATCAGCGGCCAGTAGAAGTCGTCCCACTGGTAGGTGAAGGTGAAGATGGCGAGGGCGGCGAGGGCCGGCTTGGTGAGCGGCAGCACGATCTCGCGGTAGATGCGGAACTCGCTGGCGCCGTCGATCCGGGCGGCGTCGAGCAGGTCGTCGGGGATGTTCTTCATGTACTGGCGGAGCATGAAGATGGCGAAGGCGCTGATCCCCTGGGGCACGATCAGGCCCCAGTAGGAGTCGAGCCAGCCGCTGCCCCCCTGGCCGAGCCAATCGTTGCCGCCGAAGAGGGGGATCTGCTTGAGGATGACGTAGACCGGGATCAGCGTGACCTGGCCGGGGATCATCATCGAGCCGAGGATGCCGACGAAGAGGAGCTCGCGGCCGGGGAAGCGGCGCTTGGCGAAGGTGTAGGCGGCGAGCGAGCTGAGGAAGAGCTGGAGCAGGGTGACGGTGACGGCGACGAAGGCGCTGTTGAAGAAGTAGCGGCCGATCCGCTCGGCGCGGAGGAACTCGAGGTAGTTGGACAGGCTCGGGTTCTGGGGGATCCAGCGCGGGGGCCAGGCGAACATGTCGCTGACGTCCTGCAGGGAGGAGGTCACCATCCAGGCGAAGGGGGCGACGAAGAGGACCCCCCCGGCCAGCAGCAGCAGGTAGACCGGGACCCGCCAGACGCCGGCCCACGGCGAGCGCCGCGAGCCGGCGGCGCCGGCGGGCCGGGCAGCGGGGCTGATCGGTTCTTGGGCAACGGTGGCCATGCCGAGTCCTCCGGTTCGCCGGCGCCGCGACCGCCGCTAGTACTCCACCTCGCGGCGGAAGAAGCGCATCTGGACCAGGGTGAAGCCGAACATCATGGCGAACAGGGCGTAGGCCATGGCCGAGGCGTAGCCCATGTCGAACTCCTTGAAGGCGGTGGTGTAGATCTCGTACACGATCGTCGTCGTCCGCCCGATCGGCCCGCCGCTGGTCATGATGAATATCTGGGTGAAGACCTGGAACGAGCCGAGGATCGAGATGATCAGCAGGAAGAAGGTCGTGCTCGAGAGGAGCGGGACGGTGATGTCGCGCAGGCGGCGGAAGGCGCTGGCGCCGTCGACCTTGGCCGCGTCGTAGAATTCCTCGGGGATCGCTTGGAGGCCGGCGAGGTAGACGACCATCGCGAAGCCGACCCCCTTCCAGACGCTCATCAGGATCACGGCCGGCATCGCCAGGTTCTTGTCGGAGAGCCAGAGCAGCGGCTCGTCGATCAGGTGCAGCCGGATCAGGTAGTAGTTGAGCAGGCCGAAGTCGCCGTTGTAGACCCACTTCCAGATGATCGCGGCGACGACCAGGGGGGTGATCACCGGCAGGTAGTAGAGGGCGCGGAAGAAGCCGCGAGCCCGGATCTGGGTGTTGAGCAGGAGGGCGACCAGCAAGCCGAGCAGCATCGTCAGCGGCACCGAGACGGCGGTGTAGTAGACGGTGTTGAGGGTCGCCCGCCCGAAGCGCCGATCCCCCAGCAGCCGGGCGTAGTTGTCGAGCCCGACGAACGGCTTGGCGGGCTCGAGGATGTTCCACTCGTGGAAGCTGAGGTAGAAGGAGTAGGCGATGGCGAAGATGGTGAAGACGAGGAAGAGGAGCAAGCCGGGCGCCAAGAAGAGGTAGGCGCTCCACTCCTTGCGCATCTCGCGCCAGACCCGCCCCGCCCCGGTCGGCGCCTGGGTCCGCGCCGCCGTCCGGCCGAGCGCCCCGCTGGTGATCGCCATCGCATTCCTCCCAGTGGGTAGTGGGTAGTGGGTAGTGGGCCGGCGTTCGACGTTGGACGTGAGGCGTTAGGACGACGACCGTTCGGCGCCCCATTCGTGCTACCTACTGCCCACTGCTGACTGCCTACTTCCCACTACCCACTACCGGCTTACCCTTCGTCGATGATCTCTTCGGCCGCGAAGGCGGCTTCCTCGAGCGCGGCGGCGGGGTCGATCTCGCCGTAGATGGCGCGGCCGAGCGCCTCGTTGATCGCCTGCTCGATCTCCGGCCACTGCGGGTTGGCGATGGTGCCGGTGACGCCGCAGGCCATCTGCTCGGCGAAGCCGGCCAGGACGGGGCTGATCTCGCTCAGGCGGGGGTCGTCGAGCAGCGAGCGGCGGGGCGGCAGCAGCGAGCCGGGGTCGGTCGTGGTGCCGAGGTTCCAGTAGGCCATGTTGCGCGGCGCGGAGAGGAACTCGATCCACTTCCAGGCGGCGTCCTGCTTCTCGCTGAGGGCCAGGATCGTCAGCGTGTCGCCGGCGATCGTCGTCGCGCAGCGCTGGTCCTGGGGCAGCGGTGCCGTCGCCCACTTGTCGCGGATCTCGGGGTACTGCTCGTTCAGGGTGGCGGCGAACCAGGCGCCGGCGACGTACATCCCGACCTGGCCGGTGGCGAAGGCGACCCGGCCGTCGTAGGAGTTGGAGTTGAAAAAGTCGGGCGGGGAGTAGTCGGTCAGCCCGACGTAGAACTCGGCCGCCCGCCGCCCGGCGTCGCTGTTGAAGAGGACCTCTTGGCCGTCGGCGGAGAGGAGCTCGCCGCCGGCTTGCCAGAGCCAGGGGTACCAGTAGTAGGCCGCCTCTGGCGCGAACATGATGAAGCCGTAGGTCCGGTCGTCCAGCTCCGTCAGCGCCTGGGCGGCCGCCGCGAACTCGTCCCAGGTCTGCGGCGGGCCGTCGATGCCGGCGGCCTCGAACAGATCGGTCCGGTAGAAGAGGCCGGTCGACTCGCCGTCGATCGGCAGACCGTAGGTCGTGCCCTCAAAGGTCGCCGACTGGCGGAACGCCTCGACGTAGTCGTCGAGATCGACCGCCGCGCTCTGGGCGATGTAGGGGTCGAGGTCGACCAGGGCGCTGCGGGAGGCGAAGGCGGCGACGGCGCTGGAGTCCATGAAGGCGCAGTCGGGCGGGTTGCCGCCGGCGATCTGGGTCGTCAGGCGGTCGGTGAACTGCTCGGCCGGGACGTTGACCAGCTCGACGGTGATCGTCGGGAAGATCTCCTGGAAGCGGTCGCGGAGGGCAACCACGGTCGTCGTATCGGCCACCCAGGAGGCGAAGGTGATGGTGGTCGGCTCGCTCGGCGCCGGCACGCCGGGGCTGAGGTTGGCCAGATCGAGCTCCTCGCCGAGCGGGGCCGGCTCGCCGGGCGGCGTCCCCTCCTGGGCGGCGGCGAGGCGCCCCCCGGCTCCGATGCGGCCGGCGGCCGCGACCGCGGGCACCGCCAGCCCGAGGGCGAGCGCCCGCTTCGTCAGAT
>JBBSNJ010000238.1:0-5549 GCA_038232775.1 Thermomicrobiales bacterium | reverse complement strand
CGGCGCCACGCGCCGCCGCCGTCCCCCCGGCACCGGCCGACCCGGTCACGGGAGCGCGCTGATTATGGCCTCCACCGCCCTCGAGCGCGCTCCCGCCCACCGGGAACCGGCGACCCGAGCACCTCGCCTCAGGCGCAAGATCCCGCTTCCCCCGCACTCAGCGCGCCCGTGACCCCCATCCGGGGACCGTTCGTCGGCGGGCGATGGGCGCGGGGCCGGCGGTCGCCCGGACCGCTCGGGGACGAATCCCCGAGCTACGGCGACGAACTCGTCCGAAGCCGCCTGGGGCGGCGAGGCCGGCTCGGTGGTGGCGCGGGAGCACGACGGGGCCCGGCCCGCATCCGGCCCGCTCGACGGCGGCTGCTATAGTGGCCCCGCGTTTCTGGGGCGCGGGGTCGCCGCCGGCGGCGCACGCCCGGGGCGACCGCGGATTCGCCCCTCTCGGGACCGGCGCTCCCGGCGCCGTCCGGCCGCCGCGTCCGCCCGCCGCCGCCCGCCGGATTCCCGCCGCGCCGCGTCCGCCAGGGGTTCCCCTCGTGCTCGATTACCACGTCCACAGCACCCACTCCGTCGATTGCGTCGTGCCGATGGCCGACTCCTGCCGCGCCGCCGTCGCCGCCGGCGTCACCGAGATCGCCTTCACCGACCACGTCGACCACGAGCCGGCCGACCCCGGCACCGGCTACTACCGCCCCGACGACTACCTGCGCGAGCTGGAGGCGGTGCGGACCGAGTTCGCCGGCCGCCTGACCGTGCTCGCCGGGGCGGAGGTCGACTTCAACGAGCGGATCGCCCCCCAGGTCGAGCGCTTCTTGGGAGAGTACGGCCGCGCCTACGACGTCGTCATCGGCTCCGTCCACTACGGCGCCGGCGGCCGGCTCATCTTCCCCGAGTCGTTCGCCGGGCGCACGCTCGACGACGTCTTCCTCCCCTACCTCGAGCAGATCCGCCTCGCCGTCGAGACCGGCTGGTTCGACACGATCGGCCACCTCGATCTGCCGAAGCGCTACGCCCCCGCCACCCACCGCACCTACGACCCTCTCGCCTACCGCGACCTGCTGCGCCCGATCTTCGCCGCCATGATCGACCGCGGCGTCGCCTTCGAGATCAACACCTCCGGCCTCCGCCAGACCCCGAAGACGAGCATGCCCGGCCCCGCCGTTGTCGCCTGGTACGTCGCGGCCGGCGGCCGGCTGATCACCACCGGCACGGATTCCCACGCCGCCCAAACGGTCGGCGCCGGGCTGCCGATCACGCTCGACATGCTCGCCCTGAACGGGATTTCGGCCGTCGCCGCCTTCCGCGGAAGACGCCGCCACGCCGTCCCCATCGCCGACCTCCGTCCCGCGGCGGTCCCGACGCCGGAGCCCGTCCCCCGGCCGTAGCGAGCCGCGTCCGCTCCGCCGCCGCGATCGCCGGGGCGGGGCCAGGGGGAGACCGCGGCCGGCGTCGCCGCCGTCGCCGCCGCGTCCGAAGCCGGCGATCGTCCCAGCCGCCCCGGCGCTCGCCGCCCCCTGGGGCAAGGGCGCGGGGAGCATCCCGAGGAGACGTTGCGGCCGACCCCCGGAGGTTCCCTCGTCCGATGCCCCCCGCCCCCCCCGCTCCACCCGACCGGCGCCCCCAGGCCACCCCCCGCCTCACGCGGTCGACCCCGCCCCGGCGCCGATCCCCCCTGCTGACCGCCGCCGGCATGGCAGTCCCCGCCGCGGCGACGGCCGCCACCGCCGCCCTGCCGAGCCTGGTTCCCCTCCCGACCCCCGGCGAAGGGCTCCCCCTGCCGCTCCTGCTCGTGCTGGCCGTCCAACTCGTCGGCCTCTTCTTCGCCCGGGAGCTGGAGCTGGTGTCCTGGCGCCGCCTCTGGCTGATGCTCCTGGCGACCACCGCCCTCCTCTTCCCCGCCCTCGCCCTCCAGGCGGCGGCGGCCCGCGAGCCGTTCGTCTCGCGCGCGCTCGGCTCGGCCGGGACCCTCGCCTGGCTGACCCCGTTCGCCATCGCGGCCCTGCTTGGGCTCGCGGCGTTGGCCGTGCTCCAAGGCGTCTCCGAACCGCAGCACGCCTCCGTCTTCTTCGCTCCCGCCGCCCTGCTGGTGCCCGCTATCCTCGGCGCTTCGGGCGACTTCGGCGAAGCCCCCGCCCTCGCCGCCCTCGCCGAGACCGCCGCCCTGACCGCCGTCGCGACCGCGGGCGCCTGGCTCGTTCCCCCGGGCGCCCGCCTCCTCGTCGGCCCCGCTGCCCTCGCCGTCCAGTTCGGCGTCCTCTGGCTGCTCGGTTACCAGCCGACCTTCGGCGCGGGCCACGGCGCGATCGTCCCCATCCTCTCCGGCCTGGTCGTGATCGCCGCCATCGCCGCCACGGTCCTCGTCCCCGTCGCCGCCCTCGCTCTCCACCGCCTCCTCCGCGCCGTCGCCCAGCCCAGAACGGGGCCGGCACCCAAAGCCGAACCCCGCGCTCCCGTCCTCGGCAGCGCGGGGTTCGACCCGGAATGGGGTGAGCGGTAGTCGGAACTCCAGGGGATCAGACGAACTTCGGTTGCACCGTTCCGCTCTCGGTAGCGGGACAAGCTCCCCGCTCCCGCTGCGGCGGGAGCGGGGTCGGGGGTGAGGGCAGCTCTCCGGGAAGCCGAAGTCGTGACCCGAAGTTCGGATCACGCGGAATCCGGGTGGATGGTGGGTGGTCCCCCGGCGGTCCGCGACCACGCTCCCACTTCCCCCTGTCCCGCGCACCGGGAGCGGGGCCGGGCGTGAGGGCCGGCTGCCGCCGCGGGAACGCGAAGGGTGCTGCCGGGGGAGCGGAGCCCGCCCCGCTTCCGTCAGCGGAACGGGCCGACCGACTCCGTGCTACTCCTTGGCCCGTCCGTTCGACCCGACTGTGGCGACCGTCACCGCGACAGCGGGGGCCGCTCCCGCCGCACCGTCCGCCCCGCCGTCGAGATCGCCCAGGTCGTGCCCGTTCTCCTCGCCTTCCTCGCGCGGGTCGGCGATCGCCATCGTCCGGATCCGCTCGGTGGCGTCCATCCGCATCAAGGTCACGCCCTGAGTCGCCCGCCCGATGCACGGCACCTGCGACGCCCGGATCCGGATGGCCTTCCCGGCCGTGCTCATCATCGTCACCAGGTGGTCGGAGGTGACCATCGCCGCCGCCACGATGCCGCCGGTGCGGGGGGTCAGCTTCATCGCCGTCACCCCCTTGCCGCCGCGGCCCTGGAGCGGGAACTGCTCCGGCTTCGTCCGCTTGCCGAGCCCCTTGGCCGCCACCACCAGCAGATCCCGGTCGGTCGCCGCCACCTCGGAGGCGATTACTCGATCGTCGCCTTCCAAGCGAATCCCGATCACCCCCGCCGCCGGTCGGCCCATCGACCGCGCGTCCGTCTCCCGGAACCGGATGCCCTGGCCGTGGAGGGTCACCAGGAGGATGTCGTCCTCGCCGCTCGTCATCCGCACCCAGGCCAGCTCGTCGCCAGCGTCGAGCCCGATCGCGATCAAGCCGGTGGAGCGCACCGCCTGGAACTGGTCGAGGCTGGTCCGCTTCACCCGCCCCAACCGGGTCGTGAAGAAGAGGTGCGACGCCGCCGTGAAATCCTGCACCTTGAGCAGCGTCGTCACCGTCTCGTCCGGCTGCATGTTGACGAGGTTGATGATCGGCACGCCCTTCGCCGTCCGCCCCGAGTCCGGCAGCTCGTGCACCTTCAGGTGGTAGACCTTGCCCCGGTTGGTGAAGACGAGCAGGGAGTCCATCGTGTTGGCGTGCAGGATGTGGTGGACCTCGTCCTCCTCCCGCATCGTCAACCCGGTCACGCCCTTGCCGCCCCGCAGTTGGGTCCGGAACGCCTCGTCGGCCGAGCGCTTGACGTAGCCGCGCTTCGTCAGCGTCACCAGGACGTCGACCTCGGGGATCAGGTCCTCCTCGGTCAGCGCCCCCGAGATGTCCTGGATCCGCGTCCGCCGCTCGTCGCCGTACTTCTCCTTCAGCATCGCCATGTCGGCCCGAATCACCCCCAGGATGGCTTGGGGGTCGCCCAGCAGCGCCTCGAGCCGCGTGATCTCGAGCCGGACCTCCTTGAGCTCGTCCTCGATCTTGCGCCGCTCCAGCGCCGCCAGCCGCGCCAGCCGCATGTCGAGGATCGCGTTCGCCTGGAGCTCGGTCAGCTTGAAGCCGGCCATCAGATTGCCGCGGGCCGTCTCCGTCGTCCGGCTGCGGCGGATCGTGGCGATCACGGCCTCGATGTTGTCGAGGGCGATCTTGAGCCCCTCCAGGATGTGCGCCCGCCGCCGCGCCCGCTCCAGCTCGTACTGGGTGCGGCGGGTGATCACCTCCTGCCGGTGGCCGACGTACTCCTGGAGCGCCCGCTTCAGGGTCAGGATCCGCGGCTGCGTCCCCCTCTCGACCAGGGCGACCATGTTGACGCCGAAGCTCTGCTGGAGCGCGGTGTGCTTGAACAGGTTGTTGAGCACCTTCATCGGCTGCGCGTCCCGCTTCAGCTCGATGATCGCCCGCATCCCGGAGCGGTCCGACTCGTCGCGCAGGTCGCTGATGCCGTCGAGCTTGCCGTCCTTGACCAGCTCCGCGATCCGCTCCAGCAGCGCCGCCTTGTTGACCTGGTAGGGGAGCTCGCTGACGACGATCTGGTAGCGCCCGCCCCGGCTCGCCTCCTCGACGAACGCCTTGGCCCGGATCACGATCCGGCCCCGTCCGGTGGCGTAGGCGGCCTTGATCCCCTCCCGCCCCAGGATCGTGCCCCCGGTCGGGAAGTCGGGCCCGGTGACGATCGCCATCAGGTCTTCGACGTTCGCCTCGGGGTTGTCGATGATGTGGACGATCGCGTCGCAGACCTCGTTCAGGTTGTGGGGCGGGATGTTCGTCGCCAGGCCGACCGCGATGCCGACGCTGCCGTTGATCAGCAGGTTCGGCAGCCGCGCCGGCAGCACCTTCGGCTCTTCCGTCGAGGCGTCGTAGTTCGGCCCGAAGTCGACCGTCTGCTTGTCGATGTCGGCCAGCAGTTCGTCGGCGATCGCGGTCATCCGCGACTCGGTGTAGCGCATCGCCGCCGCGCTGTCGCCGTCGACCGAGCCGAAGTTCCCCTGCCCGTCGACCAGCGGGTAGCGCAGGTTGAAGCTCTGCGCCATCCGCACCAGGGTGTCGTAGACGGCGGTGTCGGAGTGGGGGTGGTAGCTCTTGAGCACCTCGCCGACGATACCGGCGCTCTTGCGGTAGCGCGTGTTGGAGCGCAGCCCCATCTCCGACATCGCGTAGAGCACCCGGCGGTGGACCGGCTTGAAGCCGTCCCGCGCGTCCGGCAGGGCGCGCTGCACGATCACGCTCATCGCGTAGTCGAGGAACGATTGCCGCATCTCGGTGTCGATGCTCGCCAGCCGAACGTTGCCGATCTCCACGCTTGGCTACCCCTTCGCGACCACCATCCCGAATCAAGACAGTCGGACATAATTGTAGCAGGGTCAGGAACCCCTGACGACCAAGGGGCGCGTACGGACGCGAAAAACGCTTCTGGAGGCCGTTCCCGGCCCCCTCCCCTTCCCGGGCGTTCCGGGCCTG
>JBBSNJ010000237.1:0-5552 GCA_038232775.1 Thermomicrobiales bacterium | reverse complement strand
GAGGTCGGCCATCCGCCCGTTCCAGGCGTGGACCATCACCGCCTCCTTGTCGGAGAGGAGTTGGGCGGGTTGCTGGCCGGTCTCCCAGAACTTGACGACCTCGTCCCGGATCTCGGAGAGCGAATCGAACGCCCGCTCGATGTCGATCGGGTAGACCTCGTCCTTCGGCGTCCCAGCGGCGATCACCGCCGCCTCGAGGAAGGGGACCAGACCGCCGCTGCCGGCCTCAGTCGAGCGCGGGCCGGGGAACGCCTCCAGGTCCCAGAAATCGGCCTGGCCCTGCGGCGCCTCCGAGAAGACGTCGGTCCGGTAGCCGATCACCGTCGCGTAGGCGAGCATGTCGACGGCGTACTGGTGGCGGCGGTCCTCGTCGATGTTGGCGGTGTCGAACAGCGAGTAGTCGATCTCCTCCCAGTAGTCCCCCTCCTGGGCCAGGTTGAGCACGGTCGAGTAGTCCCACTCGGCGACGTCCCACTCGACGTTGCCGGTGTCGACCATCGCCTTGACCTTCGACGGGTCCGGTCCCTCGGCCTCGATCACGGTGATCCCGGAGAGGCGCTGGAACGGCTCGAAGTAGGCCTGCCGCTGGGCTGCCTGGAAGGCGCCGCCGTAGGAGACGACGACGACCTCGCCGCTCCCCTTGAGGTTCTCCGGGATCGAGGTGATCTCCGGCAGCGCCGGCGGCGTCGCCTGGGCGCCGGCGGTTCGACCGCCGAGCGGGATGCCGGCCGAGAAGAGGGCGGCCGCCCCGGCCGCGGCGCCGGTCCAGCGGCCGCCCCGGCGCAGCACCTCGCGCCGCGTCATCCGATCCAGATCGCGCAGCATCTCCCGCCGAAACCGCCGCGCCGCCTGCTCGATCATCCGCTCGTTCATCATCGTCCCTCCGTTCGCTGAACCCACCGTCTCGGCGCCCGGCCGCGGAACTCCCGACCCGCCGCGCCACCCGCTACCCGGCCGCTCGCACCTGAACCGACGACTCGCGACCGCCCGATTGGATTGAACGCTGAGCAGGATGGCGCATTCTAGACTCCCCGGCCCGATCCGTCTACGGCACCCGACGGGATTGCTCTTGCGGCCGGCGGTTTCCACCGCGGCTCGACCGCGTCCTGGCCGCCAGCACCAGAGCCTTTTTCTGGCTGCCCACCGGGCCATCGGCCCATCGCCCGATCGCGCCGCCCGAACTCCTCCGCAAACCGACCTCGAGGACTCGATGCCGGGCCAGGGCTCACCGGTGGTCCGCTGGATCGCCCGGGGTCGCCACCGGCACGATCGCGATCCCGCCGTCCGTCTCCGCGTAGGTGCGGAGTCCCGCGTAGGAAATCTCGTTCTCCTCGAGCAACCGCCGCGCGACCGCCTCCTTGCCCCGCGGCACGTAGACGAAGAAGTGACGGACACCGGTGGCGGTCGCATCGTCACTGGCGGCCGAGAAGCGCGCCCACTTCGGCACCAGCTCCGCACCGAGGTCGGTCTCGACCTCGCCGATCTCCCGGACGGCGTCGTTCCCGTCGACGACGACGATGTCGGGATACTCGACGCCGGTGTCGAACGGGATGCCCCGCACCGCACCCGACTCGTTGGTGATCGTCACGAAGTCGGCTGGCCAGTCCCGCTGACCTGGGAATGGGAACCGAGTCGCGGCGACGTGGCGGACCACGAGGGCGTGCACGTTCTGATCCGGGGCTCGCTCATCCATCAAGGTCGTTCCCTCCTTTCCAACGCGTTGCCTCCCGGCCCGGGCGCTCCCATCGCCGCCGACATTCGGGCCGCGGTCTGGCGCACGAGTTCGCCGAGGACCGAGAGATCCTCTGTCAGCCGCAGGCTGGGTCCGGCCACCGCGATGGCCGCGGCGGCGCGTCCGGTCCGGTCGCGGACCGGGGCCGCGGCGCCCCGCACCTGATCCTGCCACTCACCGCGATTGGTCGCGTAGCCGAGCCGCCGGACCGCGGCGAGCTCGGCCCGAAACGCCTCGGCCTCGGTGATCGTCCGGTCGGTTTGGCCGGGCAGTCCGCCGGCGATGTACCGCTCGAGCTCGTCGTCCGGCAACTCGGCGAGCAGAACCTTCCCCATCGCCACCGTGTGAGCGGCAAACCGGTCGCCGACGTCGGCATGAAGTCGGATCGGATTGTTGGCAACGTGGACATCGACGTGGACGACGTCCCGTCCGTGGAGCACCGCGCAGTAGGCGGTCTCTCCGGTCGCCGCGACTAAGCCGGCCAGGTAATGCGGCGCCACGTCACGGAGCTGGGTCCCGGCGAGGGCGGCACACCCAATCTCCCAGAGCTTGATCGTGGCACCGTAGAGTCCGGTCTCCGCGTCGCGCCGGACGAAGCCGTGCCCCTCCAATGTCGCTAGGAGCCGGAACGTCGTGCTCTTGCCCAGACCGAGCTCGCGGACGAGTTGGCTCAGCGTCCACGCGGGGCGCTGCACGGAGAACGCCGAGAGCAGCGTCAAGGCGTTGCCGACCGAGCGCAGCAATCCGTCGTCTCCCGCTTTGGCTCCGCTCAGGGCGCGACTTCTTGTCTCGTCGACGACCGCGGCCGGCGCGTCGGCCGCCGACACCGATCCATTCCCAGTCCCATCCCCGAGGCGACCGAAGCCGCTCATCGCTTGTCTCGCCACGCGCCCCTCGTTCCCGCCACGTTGCCTCCGCCCGATGGGCTCAGTCATCAGCGGGCCGGCTCCGGTCCGATCTCCTTCGATCATCGGTCGGTCAGGCTCTGGGCCGTCGCCACCGACTGCGCGAGCGCATCGGTCACGCGATTCCGCTCGCGCACGAGCTTACCCCACCAAAGGGCATGCTCCCCGGAGGCCGGGTCGGTCCCCCGCAGCGCTGCGACGTCGGCGAGGGCCGGTATCCAGCGCTTCAGCGCGCTCAAACCGTAGGTGTCCTGCCCATAGCGACCAATCATCGTGCCGAGGATGGGGGTCAGCGTTCGACTGATGCGTTTCAACCCCTCATTCAGCTCGGACGCCTCGACATCGAGGTCGCTCGACCGCTCGCTGCCGGTAAAGCGCGCCGCGAGGTCGCTCCCGCGATCGTGCAGCGGTGCGGCCACCGCCTCGAACTCCCGCGCGACGGCGATCGTCTCGTCGAGCCCCAGCGTGCCGTCGGCGGCTTCCCGGTAGTCTTCGAGCGCCTGACGCAGAATGGAGGCGTTGTGGCGAAAATCGTAGGGAAGGACCGGACGGGTTGCCAGCTCCCAAGCGTAAGCCAGCGAGATCTTGAGATCCTGCGCCAACACGTCCTTGTCGGCGACCTCCATCGTGTCGTCCGTGCTCTGGTACCAGGGGGCCAAGACGGCGCCGTGCCAGCGCTCGAGCAGCTCTTCGGAGAACTCGCTGCGACCGCTGATGGCCGGGACGCCGACGCCGAAGAAGGATTGGTCTCCCGTCTTGGCGAGCTTGCGCGGTTCGGTGACGTAGCCGAGCGCGGTCTCCATCACCTCGCGGTGGAAGGTCCACAACTCCGGCGAGAGCGTCGCGTGGTATTGCCCGGCGAGCTTCATCCCCGGAGAGTCGACGTTGAGGTAACCGATCATGCCGCGGTTGATGGCGTCCCAGTAGTGGTCGACGAACCAGGTGCTCCCTTCCATGATGCCGTTCTCGTGCGCCTGCCAAAACGCGACCTGGACGTCCCGCCGCAGCTCCTCACGGCGCTCCGCCAGCACGCGAGCGACCTCCAGGGTGACGGCGTTGCCGGAAGTGTTGTCGGTGGCGCCGCCCCCCCACGAGTCCATGTGGTCGGCGACGAGGAGCCAATCGGGTGTGACGCCGGCGCCGAGGCGGCCGTGCGGATGGTGAAGGACGCGCCATTCGCGATCGGCATCGGACACCATCCGCGCCCGGACCGGCCCCGCTTGCACGAGCCCTCGAACCGCCACCCCGTCGACCCGCGGGATCCCGATCGCCGGCAGATTCGGCATCTGCTCGATCGTGTCGATCGTCGGGTTCCCCCAGACCGGCTTGACGGTCCCCATCGGGATCGAGGGGTTGTCGTCGTCGCCCCAGTTCATGAGGATGATTCCGATCGCGCCCTGGCGGGTCGCGATCCGGGTCTTCTCCGGCCGGGGCGGCGCGTAGGAGAGCTCGGCGAGGACGATCTTGCCCCGCACCTCCTTGCTCTCGTAGTCCGCCTCGCCGCCGGCACCGACGTAGACGAGCTCGCCCTCGAGCCCGGCGCCGGGCGTGCTGATGCTGTGGGCGAAGGTCATCGCCTCGATCGTGCGGGACTCTGGGGTCATCAGCACGAGGGCGCCGCGCCGCGGGAAGCTGACCAGGCCCGGAAACTCGTCCTGATGGGCGTCGAAGCCGTACCGTCGGAGCTCGTCGGTGAGGTAGTCCGCCTGCCGCTGGGCCGCCGGCCAGCCCGAAATCCGCTCCGGGACCTCCCGCGACATCCACTCCATGTGACGCCAGGCGCAGTCGACCGATGCTTGCTCCACGACGGCCTTCGTTCTTTCACGCTCCGAGCCAACGACCACGGGGTTCCTCCTTCGCGTGCGCAGACGCGGCCAGCACCAGCGTCCGCCCCCGCGCTACACGATCCGCGAGAAGCCGAACGTCTTTTCGAGCACCACCACCAGCACCGTCGCCGCCCCGATCAGGACGGTCGAGATCGCGGCGATGGTCGGGTCCAGCCCTTCCGACGTGTAGCCGAACATCACCACCGGCAGCGTCTTCAAGGTCGGGCCGGTCAGGAACATGGAGACGACGAGGTCGTCGAAGGAGACGATGAAGGCGAAGATCGCCCCCGCGAGGAGGCCGGGCCGAATCGCCGGCAGCGTGACCCGAGTGAAGACCTGGAACGGATTCGCGCGAAGGGACATCGCCGCCTCTTCCAGCGCGCGGTCGACCGTTTGAACGCTGACCAGGACTGAGCGGAAGACGTACGGGAAGGTGATCACGACGTGGGCCAGGATTAGCCCGCGCAGGGTGAAGGCCAGGTTCGTCGCCCGCATGAACTCGAACACCGCGAAGCCGATGATGATCGTCGGCACCACCAGCGGCGAGAGGAAGAAGGTGCTGAGGGCGGCCCGCCCGGGGAAGCGGTGGCGGGCGACGGCGAGCGCGCCCGCGGTGCCAAGGACCAGCGACAGCATCGTGGCGCCGAGGGCGACCTGGGCGCTGGTCCGGATCGACGTCACGAACGGCTGGTACGCCACCATCTCTCGGTACCAGTCGAGCGTGAATCCCTGCGGCGGGAAGGTCATGGAGCGGGTCGTCGTGAAGGAGGCGGCGATCACGATCACCTGCGGCGCGAGGAGGACGGCCACGATCACCATCACCACCGTCCAGCCGAGCAGCGGCGCCGCCACAGGCCCTCGTCGCCCGCGTCCGCTGGTGGAGCTCGACCGTCTCACGGTTCTGATCATCCCGTTATCCTCACATCGCCCAGCGACGGACCGCACGCGCGTAGAGGCCGAGCAAGACGAGCGTGGAGAAGAGCAGCACCCCCGCCGCCGCCGCCGCGAAAGACCAGTTGAACAGGCCGAGGATCTGCTCGCGGATGAGCACGGCGAGCATCGTGGTCCGGGCGCTGCCGAGGAGGACCG
>JBBSNJ010000236.1:0-5589 GCA_038232775.1 Thermomicrobiales bacterium | reverse complement strand
GCGGGCGCTGGATGAGAAGGTCGCGGCGGCGCTCCCGGCCGGTCAGGGGCCCGATCTCCTTCAGTTGGACGACTACGGGGTCTACCCCTACTACGTCAACGAGGAGATCCAGCCGATCGTCGGCGAGACCGCCGAGTACGTGCGACAGAACTGGCCCGAGTTCGCCGTGCGGGCGGTGACAGCGCCGGATGGCGAGCTATATGGGCTCCCCTGGATCGCGCTTCCCAAGATGATGTTCTACAACCGGGGGATGTTCGAGGCCGCGGGCATCACGACGACGCCCGAGACGGTCGACGAGATGATGCAGATGGCCGAGCAGCTGACGGTACGGGACGATGCCGGGAACATTACCACCCAAGGGATCGATCTCCGGCTCTCCGGCGGCGGTGCCGGCACGATGCAGAAGTATTGGAACCAGGCGTTGATCCCGTATGGGGCGGCGGTGTTGGTCGAGCAGGACGGCAAGTACCGGGCCGGCTACGCGAACGAGCAGGGCGCGGCAGCGTTGGCGCTCTACCTCGACGCGCTCTACGTGCGAGAGGTCAGTACCTTCGACGCCACGCACGATGCCGAGGGCTTTGGACTCGGACAGGGCGCGATGTTCCAGCGGGAATCGTGGGTGGTCGACTTCCTGGCGGCCAATGCCCCGGACATCGACTACGGGGTCTTCCCGTTGCCGAAAGGGCCGGGTGGGTGGGGGACCGTCGCCAGCACGTTGGTCTTGGGACTCCCGGCCGCGAGCGAGAACTCGGAGGCGGCGCTGGAATTCATGCGCTGGCTCACGAATGAGGAGAACACGGTCGGGGTGTTCGACCTTTCGGGCTGGCAGCCATGGCGGTCGCAGGGGGTCGACTTCGGCGATCTCTTCCAGCGCAAGCCGGTCCTCGAGGAGTTCGTCGAGGTGCTGAGTCTCGAAGGCCACGAGCTGTACGCGTACGAGAACATCCCCCCGATCCTCGAGATCCACAACCGGATGGCCGATCGGCTGGTCCTCGCGTTC
Source organism: Thermomicrobiales bacterium (assembly GCA_038232775.1). Classification (GTDB taxonomy): domain Bacteria; phylum Chloroflexota; class Chloroflexia; order Thermomicrobiales; family UBA6265; genus JBBSNJ01. Next base: position 4,589 of record JBBSNJ010000236.1, on the reverse strand, counting down.
CAAGACGATTCCCTGGCGGGGAACCAGGAGGCCCAACTCGCGGTCCTCCAGGAGATGGCGGAGGAGACGGATCGCATCTTGGCGGATTGGGATCTCCTCTTGGAGGAGTGATCCGGGATCCATCTGATCGGTAGTGGCTTCGGCACCGGCCGCCACGCCCCCCTCCCGGCGCGCGGGAGAGGGGCGTGGAGTGAGCGGACACCGAGCGTTCAGCCGAGTTCCGTAGCAGGATCGCCGAGCGTGGTCGGTTGACGCGCGGAGCGGGGGCGGGCGGGCGGGCTCACTCGCGCGTCTTCCCGGGGGAGGAACGATGGCGACGCTCCCGCGCGCCACCCGGTCGGCTCAATCGCTCCGGGGCGATCAGTTCCGGTTCGCGCTGGTCGTTTTCCTCCCGATCATGGCCCTCTTTCTGGTGATCCGGATCATCCCGATCTTCCAGATGCTCGCCGCCTCACCGACGAACCTCAATCTCCGTCGCCCCGTCAGCCGCTTTGTTGGACTCGAGAACTTCACCCGAATGTGGGAGGATCCGACGTTCCTCCAGGCGTTGGGGCGCTCGCTCCAGTTCGTCGCCGTGGCGCTGCCGGCGGAGATCATCCTCGGCTTGCTGGTGGCTATCCTGATGAACCGGGTCCTGCGCTTCGAGTCGTTCTACCAGACGCTCTATTTTCTTCCGTACATCCTGCCGATGGTGCCGGCGGCCATCGTCTGGAAGTGGATCTACTCACCGGGCGTCTACGGGCTGGCCAATCTGGCCCTGGGCAACGTCGGCCTTGGTCCGGTCGGTTGGCTGACCAATACCCAGCTGGCGTTGCTGGTCATCATCGGCGTCCACGTCTGGAAGCACCTCGGCTTCTTCGTGGTGGTCTTCGTGGTGGGGTTGAAGTCCATCCCCGCGGATCTGCGCGAAGCCGCCAAGCTCGACGGGGCGTCCGAGTTTCAAGTGGTGCGGAGCGTCGATTTGCCGTTGCTCAAGCCGATCCTGCTCTTCGGGGCGACGATGGCGTCGATCTGGGCGTGGTCGTCGTTCACCGAGGTCTACGTGATGACGCAGGGCAGTGATATCTCCGCCGGGTCTGACCTCAAGGTCCTCGTCTCCAAGATCTATGAAGAAGGCATCGAGTACGGAGGCGTCGGCTATGCTTCGGCGATGTCGTTGGTGCTGCTCGCTATTTCGCTCGGCTTGGTCGGGATCCTGTTCGCGCTGTTTCGCGAGCGGACCTGAAACGCAGGCGGGGGGGGGTCGATGAAGCAGGCGGCGGTCCTGCCGAGGGCGGCAACCGAGGCGCGGGGAGGGGTGCGTCGACGATCTCGGGCGTCGGATTGGGGCGCCCGCCTCAGCCACGCGGTGCTGCTCACCGGCGGCGTCCTGATGGTGCTCCCCTTCGTCTGGATGGTGCTCACATCGTTCAAACCGGCGACCGAAATCGTGACGACGACGCCGCGGCTGTTGCCGCAGCAACCGACGCTGTCCAACTACGCGGCCCTGCCGGAGGCGGCGCCGTTTGTCCGCTTCTTCTTCAACAGTATGCTGATCTCGGGCGTCTCCACGTTGCTCGTCGCATTCGGTGCCGCCGCGGCTGGTTTTGTCCTCGCCAAGTATCCGTTTCGCTTCTTGACCGTCTGCTTCGTGCTCATTTTGGCAACAATCCTGATCCCCTTGGAGACGTACATCATCCCGCTCTACTTGATGGTCAATCGCCTGCAGTGGGTGAACACCTACCCTGGTCTCATCTTCCCGTTCGTGGTCATGAGTTCGGGCATCTTCTTCCTTCGCCAGAACATCATGAGCATCCCGAACGACCTCCTCGACGCGGCACGCGTCGACGGGGCGAGCGAGTGGGCGATCTTTCGCCAAGTGATCCTGCCGCTGTCGGTGGCACCGCTGGCGGCGATCTCCATCATCAACTGGGTCTATACCTGGAGCATGTTTATTTGGCCCCTCATCATCGCCAGCCGGACGGAGCTGTTTACGATGGAGATCGGGTTGATGTACTTCCAGCGCCAGTTCTCCGTCGACTACGGGGGGATCATGGCCGCCTGCGTCATCACGGTGTTGCCGGTCCTCACCGTCTTTATCGTCTTCCGCACGCGAATCATCGAGGGCGTGGCGACGACGGGGATCAAGTGAGGCGCACCGGACGGCCGTGGCAGGCGGCGGTCGCGCCGGCAACCCCGAACCCTGCCGCACCGTCGGGACGATGCCGAGCCAGCCTTCGACCAGGAGACGACGGGTGACGATGACCGCCGCCGGAGAGAGAACGCGACTCCGCAAAGTCGTGATCGCCGAGCCGTTGTTCGAACCGCACCTGGCACGACTTCGGCAACAGTTTCCCGACCTCCAGGTGGTGCTCGTGGCTGCCCCTGAGCTGGCGGGCGAGATTGGTGACGCGGACGCGGTCGTGGCCTGGGGACTCAGCCGCGACGATCTTGCCGCCGCGCGCCGGCTGAAGTGGTTCCAGACGATCAGCACCGGCGTCGAAAACCAACCGCTCCCGGAGTTGGCGGAGCGGAACATCCTGGTGACGAACAACAGCGGAGTCTGCGCGACGAACATCGCCGAGCACCTGATGGCCATGATCCTTGCCTTCGCCCGGCAGCTTCCCCACCTGATTCGGGGGCAAGTCGAACACGAGTGGCGCGACCAGAGCACCCGCGCTCGAGTCTTCGAGATCGAGGGGCAAACCGTCTTCGTCGTCGGACTCGGTGACATTGGTTTGGCCTTCGCGGAGCGGGCGAGCGCGTTCGGGATGCGCGTCGTCGGCGTGCGCCGCCGTCGCGATGGAGCCACGCCGCGCGCCGTCGGTGAGCTGGTGGCGGTCGACGATCTGGGTGAGGCGTTGGTTCGGGCCGATCACGTCGCGATCTGCCTGCCGCTGACCGACCGCACGCGCCATCTCTTCGACGCCGCCCTACTCGGCTGCCTGAAGCCAAGCGCCTACCTCTACAACATCGGTCGGGGCGGCATCGTTGATACCGCCGCGTTGGTGGAGGCGCTGCGAGCGGGTCGGCTCGCTGGGGCTGGTCTCGACGTGACGGATCCTGAACCGCTCCCGCCGGATTCGCCGCTCTGGGAGATGGAGAACGTTCTCCTCACCTCCCACACGTCGGGTGGCACCCCTCGTCATTGGGATCGAGCGACGGACGTCCTGGCGACGAACATCGCCCGTTTCCAGGCCGGTGACACCCTCGTCAACCGGGTGGACCTGCGCGAGGGCTATTAGCGGCCGGTCGGGGTCGGAGGGGGTAGCCCCAACGGCGAGGAGGGGACGCAACACGCCACGCCCATCGCGCGTGAGTCCGGTTCTAGCTGAGCGACGCGACCGGGATGCCCTGGCGGGTGCGGGATGAGGGGACCGTGGGGTGAAAGTGGAGGTCAAACCCCGTGCGCCCTCCTCCGCGCCGCGCGATCACCATTCTTCGATCGGGGTCCGCGTCGGACGAGGCATTCCCCCGCCCGGTCGACGACGCTCGACGGCGGCGCCGTCGTCCTCCGGGGGATGTGCCTGGCGAACCCGAGCTGGAAGGAGAACAGTCTTGCCCGAGATGGCGACGCCCGAGGAGTATCGGTACAACCGGCTGACGTGGGCGGAGATGAACGGGGCGATCGGCCGGCAGCCGGTGGTGATCCTGCCGACGGCGTCGACCGAGCAGCACGGCCGGCACCTGCCGATCGACGTCGACCTGTTCCTGACCGAGTCGATCTGCCTGGAGGTGGGGAAGCGGGCCGGGGGGAAGGTGCTGGTGCTGCCGCCGGTGCCGTACGGGCTGAATCTGCACCACATCGACTTCCCGGGGACGATCCACATCGAGCCGGAGGTGTTCATCGCTTTCTGCCTGAACGTGACCAAGAGCGTGGCCTACCATGGGTTCGAGAAGATCCTGGTGGTCAACGGGCACGGCTCGAACGTGCCGCTGATCGACGTCGTCGCGCGGCGGACGACGCTGGAGACGGGGTCGCTCTGCGCCGCCTGCCACTACATCACCCTCGCCCTCGACCGCTTCAAGGAGATTAAGCGGAGCGAGGTGATCGCCCACGCCGACGAGTTCGAGACCTCGCTCTACCTGCACCTGGCGCCGGAGCGGGTCCAGATGGAGCTGGCGGGGGCCGGCGACGACGTGAGGGGCGGCTACCTGAGTTCCGACAGCACGACGCCGTTCGTCCGCTTCAACGACTGGTGGTCGCGCTGGACCGACCTCGGGGTCCACGGCGACGCCCGGCCGGCGACGGCGGAGACGGGGCGGGTGATCTTCGAGACGACCGTCACCCGGCTGCTGGAACTGGTCGACGAGTGGCGGGCGTGGCCGATCGCGGAGCGGCGGGATTTCCACGACCGGCCGGTCCAGGCGGGGATTCGATGGTAGGCTGGGGCGGAGGAGGTGCCGCGGACGATGACGATCCACCTGCCGCCTCGGCTGGAGGCGCTGATCGCCGAGCAGGTCGCGAGCGGCCGCTACGGCAGCGCCGCCGAGGTGATCGAGGCAGCGCTGCGGCTGTTGGACGAGCGGGAGGGCAAGCGGCGGTGGTTGGTCGCGGCGCTGGCCGAAGGCGAGGAGGGTGAGGGGATCCCCTACACGCCGGAGTTGAT
>JBBSNJ010000235.1:0-5593 GCA_038232775.1 Thermomicrobiales bacterium | reverse complement strand
GGCGGCCGTCGCGCCCGCCGCCGTCGCCCGACCGTCGTTGACCGCCGGGGCGGCGCGGCCAGCGCCGGCGGTGGGGCCGACACGCCGGCTCGTCGGCGCGGCGTTGATCGCGCTCGGCCAGCGGCTGGCCGGGCAACGGGAGCGGGCGGGCGGCTGGGCGCCGGTCGTCGAGTGCCCACCGGCGCGGGGACCGCTCGCGTGAGCCGAGACCGGTTCGCGGGTCCAAAGAAGGGGAGCAGCGACGATGACGGAGGAGACGGCGCTGGCCGTGAGCGACGTCCGGAGCGCGATCATGGACGCCGTCGAGGCGGCCGCGGAGCCGGCTGAGGGGCGGGATGCGGTCCTGGCCGGGATCGACGGGCTGTCGGAGCGGGCACGGGCGGTCGGGAGGCCGGGCCTCTTCGTCCCGCAGGAGGCGGGCGCCTTCGCACCGCGGAAGACGACCCGCGACGCCCTCTCCGGGACGACGCCGCGGGCGGAACTGGACCGGCAAGGGGGTCAGGCACTTGGCGGTGGTCCGGGCGAAGACCCCGTTCTGCGTCGACACGACGGTGCGGCGGGCGCTCAGTCTCGACTCCGGCGTGGTCGTTGCGACCGCCGCACACCCGACCGGCGGCGGTGGACCGCTCGCGCCGGAGGCGATGATCGCCCACCACAACGCAACGCTGGCCGATCTGCCCCAGCCGACACGGGAGGTGACGGTGGTGGCGGCGGCGATCGCCTTCTGGTGACCGACGCGCGACGCTTGCCGCCGAGGGCACGGCCCAGCTTCACCAGGAGCAACCGGATGTCCGAGCCCACGACTCGGCGAGACCTGGCGGCGATCGCCCGCCGCTGGATCGAGGAGGTTTGGCGGCCGAACGACGCGCCGCCGTTCGAGGAGCTGCACGCGCCCGGTTTCCGCGATCGCGGCGCGCCCTCCGGCCGGGGGACGGACCGCGACGCCTACGCGGCGAGCATCGCCGAACTGTTCGCGGCCTTCCCCGACTTCATCGCCAGCGTCGACGACCTCGTCGTCGACCCCGAGGCAGGAAGCGTCGGCGTCCGCTGGTCGGCGTCCGGCACGCACCGCGGGGTGTTCGAAGGGATCGCGCCGTCGGGGCGAACGGTCGCGTTCCGCGGGATCGAGATCATCCGCGTCCGGGACGGGCGGATCGTCGAGCGCTGGGGGGAGTGGGACGGGATCGATCTCCTCCGCCAGCTCCGGGGGGCGGCGCCGGCGCGGGGCGAGGGCTGACCCGGTCGGAGACAAAGCCCGGCCGAGCGGCGCCGCGACTGATCACCAGCGGAGGTCGGCCGGGCACTCGATGGAACGGGCCACAGGGGTGAACGATGGCGTGGACGGTGGCGAGCCAAGAGCTGAAGTTCGGCACTCGGGCGAGTCGGAAGAGGGGGGCGGCGAATGGTCGGGTTCGACGAGGTGCGCAAGCTGGCGCTCGGGTTGCCGGAGGTCGAGGAGGCGACCTGGTTCGGGACGCCGGCGTTCAAGGTCCGCGGCCGGTCCTTCTCCCGGCTGCGCGAGGACGGCGACCTCGTCGTCAAGGCCGAGATCGGGCACCGGGAAGCGTTGATCGGGAGCGACCCCGCGACGTACTTCGTGACGCCCCACTACCAGGACCACCCGTACGTGCTGGTGCGGCTGGCGCGGGCCGACTTGGAGGAGTTGGGCGACCTGCTGGCCGACGCCTGGGCGATGGTGGCGCCGAAGCGGCTGGCGGCGGCGTTCTTCGGCCGGGAGCGGTGAGGGGCGCCGGCGCCCCGAGCTTCCCCCGCCCGCGCGTGGGAGAGGGGCGGCTCGAACGCGGCGCCCGGGGAGGAGACGACGAATGCGCTACGGCTTCGTGATCCCAAAGGGCGACCCGCGGACGGTGGCCGAGCTTGCCCACGAGCTGGAGGAGGCGGGCTGGGACGGCGCCTTTTATTGGGACGGGATGGCCGTCGGGGGGGAGGACGGCGAAGCCACCGTCGGGGCGGACGTCTACGACCCATGGGTCGTGATGGCGGCGATGGCGATGCGGACCGAGCGGGTCCGACTGGGCGCGATCGTCACCCCGCCCTCGCGGCGGCGGCCGTGGAAGCTGGCGCGCGAGACGATGACGCTCGACCACCTCTCGCACGGCCGCTTGGTCGTCCCGGTCGGCCTCGGCGCCGTCGACTCGTTCGGCAAGGTCGGCGAGGAGACCGACCGCAAGACGCGGGCGGCGCTGCTGGACGAGAGCCTCGAGATCCTGACGCGGGCCTGGAGCGGGGAGCCGTTCTCGTTCCACGGCGACCACTACCAGATCGGGGAGATGGCCTTCCGGCCGCCGCCGGTGCAGCGGCCGCGGCCGCCGATCTGGGTCGTCGGCGCCTTCCCGCGGCCGAAGTCGATGGCGCGGGCGCTCCGCTACGACGGCATCCTCGCCAATTTCGCCGACGCCGGCGGGGGGATGATGGGCGAGGGGACGCCCGAGCGGTACGCCGAGCTCGCCGCCTACGTCGCCGCCCACCGGACGGAGCCGGGGCCGTTCGAGATCGTCGTCGAAGGGGTGACGCCGGCGGCCGACCCCGCGGCGGCGTCGGCCAAGGTCCAGCCCTTCGCCGAAGCGGGGGGAACGTGGTGGGTCGAGTCGCCCTGGCAGGCGCCAAACGAGGTGGCGGACCTGCGGCGGCGGATCGCCGCCGGTCCGCCGCGGGTCGAGTCCTGATCTCGCGATCGGTCGTTGCCGGTCGCTCGAGGTGAGTTGGAGGAAGACGCGATGGGCAGGCGGACACGTTACGAGCCGGGCACGTTCTGCTGGGTCGATCTGGCGACGACCGACCCCGCCGCCGCCAAGGCGTTCTACGGGTCGCTCTTCGGCTGGACGGCGGCGGACACCGCGACCGGCGACGGCGACACCTACCGGATGCTCCAACTCGACGGCGACGACGTCGCCGCCCTCTCCGAGCTGGACGCCGCCCGCCTCCAGCAGGGCGTCCCCCCCCACTGGTTCCACTACGTCGCCGTCGGCGACGCCGACCAGGCGACGGCGCGGGCGGGGGAGCTGGGCGGGACGGTCCTCAACGGGCCGTTCGACGTCGGCGACAGCGGCCGGATGGCGGTCATCCAGGATCCGACCGGGGCCGTGTTAGCGGTCTGGCAGCCGCGCGATTTCGCCGGCGCCGCGCGGGTCAACGACCCCGGCTGCCTGACCTGGAACGAGCTCCAGACCCGCGACCCGGAGGCGGCGATCGCCTTCTACGCCGGCTTGTTCGGCTGGGCGGCGGAGCGGCACGAGGCGGAGGGGCGGCTCGCCTACGTCACCCTCAAGAACGGCGGCCGCGCCAACGGCGGGATGATGCCGATGACGGCGGCGCACGGCGATGCGCACCCCGCCTGGCTCGCCTACTTCACCGTCCCCTCCTGCGACGCCGCCGCCACCAAGGTCCGCGGTCTCGGCGGCGGGGTGATGGCCGGGCCGATGGATGTCGGCAACGGCCGGATCGCCGTCGTCCACGACCAGCAAGGGGCGGCCTTCGCCCTGTCCGAGGGCGAGGTGGACGATTAGCGGGTCCACGCCCGATCGGGTGGGGTGACGCGCTCGGGAAGGGGCCCGGCACTTTCTGCAGTGGGCGCCGTCTCGACGTCGCATCCAGACGCCGTTGCCGGCTGCGCCCGTGCCGAACCGGACGGCCGAGTCCGGTGGCGGGCGGCGCCCGACGCCTCCGGTACGATCACGCGCCGCCGATCCTGGAGGCGTCGACGTCCCCAGCCGAGACTGACGAGTCCGCCGCCGGTCGCCGGCGCCTCCGCCGTCGTGGCCGACACCCTCGGCGCTGACCGGAGCCTCGCCCCCCGGGAGCGGCACGATGGACAATGCCGAGCCGGTGGCGCTCAGCAGGGGGCGAGCGGCTGCGAGGCGGGGTGATACCGATATGGAGCGGGGAGACGATGAATCGACCGGAAGACCCGAGCACCGAACTCGTGAGCAGCCAGATCGGCGTCCCGTTCGCGATCCTCTGGGACGCGCTGGCCGATTCGGCGAACTTCCCCCGGCTCTACCCCCGCCGCTTCGCGCGGGTGCAGCGGCTGGGACCGAACTTCTCCGTCGGCATCGGACCGGCGGGGGAACGGTTCGCGCTCCGGCCCAACCTCTGCCGGGAGACGGGAGTGATCGACGTCGAGCTGGTGGTCGCCGGCGGGGAGGTCGAGCGGTGGCGCTCGCGGCTCGTCCCGCGGCCGGGCGGCGGGTGCCGCTACGTCCGGCTCGCGAGCCGCCGAGCGGGGGTGAACGACGCCGCGTGGGAGGAGCACCGCCGCGCGGTCACGGCCGAGGTGGCGCACCTGCGAACGGTGCTGGAGCGGGAGCACGCGGAGCGAGCGGCGCGAGGCGCGATCGTTCGGTCGGGGGATAGGAGCGGAACGTGATCGAGGCGATGTGGACGCCCTGGACGGGGCCGGGGCTCGAGCACCTGCGGCTGACGATGGAGGGAGACGGGGTGCGGGCCGACGGCCTGATCCTCGGGCTCGACGAGGCGGGGCAGTCGTTCCGCCTCCGCTACGAGGTGCGCGGCGACCTGGCCTGGCAGGTGCGGGAGGTGCGGGCCGAGCGCCTCGACTCTCCCGGCACCCAGCTCCACCTGATCGCCGACGGCGAGGGGAGCTGGCGGGAGGCGAACGGCGAGGCGAGACCGGACCTGGCGGGGAGCATCGACGTCGATCTGACGGCGACGCCGTTCACCAACACGCTGCCGATCCGGCGGCTCGGGTTGGAGCGGGGGGAGTCAGCCGCGATCGCGGTCGCATGGGTCGACGCGCCCTCGCTCCGGGTGACGCTCGGTCGGCAGCGCTACACGCGGCTCGGCCCGGCCGCCGATCCGTTGCTGGGGAGCGAGGCGGGCGGGTCAGAGGCCGTCGACCGCTACCGCTACGAGTCGCTCGGGAGCGACTTCGTCGCCGAGCTGCCGGTCGATGGGGACGGGCTGGTGCTCGACTATCCGGGACTGTTCCGTCGCTGCTGGTCCCGGTGACGGCCGGACCGCCCTCGCCCCAAACCCAAGCTGCCCACGAGCCGTGACGAGGGCGCTCCGCCGAGGGCGGACGCCGCCGATCATGGTTCGCCATCGCCTATCCTGCAACGAAGGCAACGCCGAGGAGAAAGCCGACGCCGCGCCGAGGCTCCCCGTCACCCCGCCCGCGACAGCGCCGGCCACCAGGAGCCAGTCATGCCCCACCCCGAGCGAGTCGCCCGCTTCGACGGCTGGGTCGACGACTACGATCGGATCATCGCCGAGGCCGCCGACTTCCCCTTCGCCGGCTACCGCGACGTGCTGGTCGCGGTCGCCGCCGCGAGCGAGGCCGGACCTGGCACGACCATCCTCGATCTCGGGACCGGCACGGGCAACTTGGCCGCCATCCTCGCCGCCGGCGGCGCCTCCGTGATCGACGTCGACTTCTCTGCCGGGATGCTGCGCGCCGCCCGCGCGGCCGTCCCCGCCGCCCGCTTCCTGGCGATGGACCTCGACCCCGCCGCCGATTGGGCGTCCCTCGCCTGCCGCCGCTTCGACCGGATCGCGACCACCTACCTCCTGCACGAGTTCGACCACGCAACCAAGCTCGCGCTGCTCGCCCGGC
>JBBSNJ010000234.1:0-5609 GCA_038232775.1 Thermomicrobiales bacterium | reverse complement strand
GGCGCGACCCCCTCCCGCCGACCATCGCCGGTCGCGCCCGCCGCCCGGCCGCCCGTTTGTGCCCGACCCAGACCGGCGATAGACTGCCGGGCAGGATGGCACGACCCGATCAGCCCGAGCGACCGACTCCGCCCGTCGCGGCGGCCGGCTCCGCCTCGGCCGCCGCCCCCGACCCCACCGCCGGCTCCGATCCCGACCCGGCCGGCGCCTCGGCCGGCGCCGACGCGGTCGAGTCGACCGTGCCGGCCGGCGAGCCGGGGGAACCGCCGATCCCGTGGCGGCGCAACCTCTACGCGATCTGGGCGGCGCAGGTGCTGGCGATCGTCGGCTTCAGCCTGCGCGTCCCCTTCCTCCCCTTCTACCTCGGCGAGCTGGGGGTCGGCAGCGTCGCCGGCCAGGCGCTCTGGTCGGGGGTGATCAACGCCGCCGGCGCCGGCGTGATGGCCTTCGCCCAGCCCTTCTGGGGCGAGGTGGCCGACCGCCGCGGCCGGCGGACGATGCTGCTGCGGGCCTCGATCGCCGCCACCTGCACCGTCGGCCTGATGTCGCTGGCGACCCAACCGTGGCACCTGCTCGTCCTCCGCCTGGTCGAAGGGTCGCTGACCGGGACCGTCGCCGCCTCGACCGCGCTGGTCGCCTCGACCACCCCCAAGCCGCGGCTCGGCGACGCGCTGGGGATGGTCCAGACGGCGGTCTTCACCGGCGCCTCGCTCGGCCCCCTGGTGGGGGGGCTGCTGGCCGACCGGATCGGCCCCCGGCCGACCTTCCTCGCGGCCAGCGCCTGCCTCGGCGGCTCGGCCCTGATCGTCTTGTTCCTGGTCCGGGAGCGCTTCGTGCCGGCGCCGCGGGCGGCCGGGCGGGGGGGGCTGCGGGCGGGACTCAGGGTCCTCGGCGCGGCCGGTCTGCTGGGGATCGTGGTCGTCCTCTTCGGCGTCCGCCTGGCGTCGATGGCGGTCCAGCCGATCATGCCCCTCTTCGTCGCCACGCTCGCCCCCGGCAGCCGCGACCCCTCGTCCCAGGCCGGACTGGTGCTCGGCGTGCTGGGGGTGACCAGCGCCATCTCGTCGGTCTTCTTCGGCCGCTACGGCGACCGCCGCGGCCACCGGACGGTGCTGATCGTCGGGGTGGCGGCGACGGGGCTGATCTACCTGCCGATGGCGCTGGCCCAGACCTGGTGGCAGCTCTTCGCGCTGCAGGCGCTGTTCGGGGTGGCGGCCGGCGGCGTGATCCCCGCCGCCAACGCCCTGATCGCGAACGCCACCCCGCCGGAGCGGCGGGGCGCGGTCTTCGGCGTCACCGCCGGCGCCGCCTCCTGGGGCGCCTTCATCGGGCCGCTGGCCGGCAGCGCCCTGGCCGCCGCCGTCGGCTTCCGGGCGCCGTTCCTGGCGACGTCGATCTTGCTGCTGGCGCTGGCGGCGGCGGTGGCCCGGCGGCGGTCGGGACCGCCAGCGGAGACGGCCCCGCGTGAGTAAACTCGCCGGCAACCAATGTCGGGTAGCCTGGCGGCGATGGCTCAGGACCGTGCGTCGGCAAGGAGGGACCAGCTGTGGATGCGACGAAGCAGGATGAGTTGCTGGCGACGATCGACCGCGAGATCGCCGGCTGGGAGGCGCTGCTGGCCGAGATCGGCGAGGAGCGCATGGAGCGGCCGGGGGCGGCCGGCGAGTGGACCTTCAAGGACGTCGTCGCCCACCTCAACGGCTGGCGCCGCCGGACGGTGGCCCGGCTGGAGGCGGTGGCCCGCGGCGAAGCGCCCCCGCCGCCCCCCTGGCCGTCCGGGCTGAGCGACGAGACCGACCAGGGGGTCGACCGGATCAACGCCTGGTTCTACGAACGGGACAAGGACCGCCCCCTGGCCGATGTCCTGGCCGAGTCCCGCGACCAGTTCGCCCGGCTGCGGGCGGCGGTCGCGGCGCTGCCGGAGCGCGACCTGTTCGAGCCGGGCCGCTTCGCCTGGCTGGGCGAGCATGCGCTCGGCCCCGCCATCATCGGCGGTTCCTCCGGACACCTCCATGAGGAGCACATGCCGGCGATCCGAGCCTGGCTGGCGGGGCTCGATGGGCCGCAGGCGTCAACTCGTCTTGATGGCGAGTGAGGTTCCGTCGGCGACGGCGGGACGGGCAACGAAGACCCGCTGACCGGCGAGGAGAAGCACGTGCCGAGCTTCTACCGAGTTGCCAAGCGGTTCCCGCCTGGCGACGACGAGTACCTGACGCGGCGGGACAAGGGGAGACAACCGCGACCGAACGCAACCAGCGAGGAGGTGCGGACGTGGAACGCGTTGTCGGCCTTCGCCACGGAGGAGGGAGTACGGCGGGCCGGACGCCGCTACCCCGAGCAACTCGGTCGGCTCATCGTCCGCTATGACATCCCTGAGCGGTCATCGCTCAGATGGGAGCCGACGTTCGGGCCTGGCCATTACAGCTTGTGGGGGGATTTCCAGGAGCTCAAGCGGTATCTGGTGCTAGACTTCCAGGCAACGATCTAACGTGCCCGAAGGCGCACGAGGGAGGCGATGGATCGCATGGATTGCATGGATCGCTATGAAGTGATGGACTTGCCTTCGGCCTCGCTCCTCGGCTGCTACGAGTCGGAGGAAGAAGCCCTCGCCGTAGTGCGCTCGCTGCTCGAAGTCAACGACCCGAGTTGGGTCGACGACCTGGCCATCGGTCACGAGCGGGCCGACGGATCGGCAGGTGAGCCGCTCTATGGGGCGGCACTGCTGGCCCGCCTCGAGGCGCTGCCAGTGCCAACCCGGTAACGCGCCTAGTGTCCTGGGGCGGGTGGTTCGGTATATCGCGCGCGCTCCGGCTCTATCCCGCTCTCTGTGTTGCCCTCCTCGTGAACCGGCTTATACGGAGTCCGAGTAAACAGTGAGCCTTCGTGCGGCCGGCGCCGGCCCTCACCCCTAACCCCTCTCCCGTGGCCCGGGAGAGGGGAGTCTGATCGCGGACCGCCGAGGAAACACCCACCGTTCATCCGGATTCCGTATTAGATGGTAGGCTGGAAACGCACCCCCGCCGCTCACGGCTTGCGGGCGATCACGATCGGCTGGTCATGGCCGCTCTCCTCGGCCACGAGCCAGCGGACCCGGCTCAGTCCGGCCGCGCCCAGCGCCTCGTCCAGCTCGCTCCGCCGCAACGCCCGGCACGCCGTCTCCCGGACATCGGCGCGCCAACCGCCGGCGTCCTGGCGGACCACGAACTGTTGCAGCCCGTAGCCGGTAGCCGGTCCCGTCCGCCCACCAATCCCAGACCTGGGAGACCACCCGCCGCCCTTCGGCACCGTCGATGACGCGCGGCTGCTTACAGCGCCGGGCAGAAGCGTTGTCCCCCCCGCTTGCACGAGGACCGGCGACGTCGGGTGTCGGCCTCCGGCCGACGGGCGCAGCGATCAGCGCCCCGACCCAGAGCGACGCCGACAACGCTTCTGACGGCCGCTCTAGTCCGGGGGCGCTCGGCGAGCCGTCGGTCGTCGTCGCGGACGCTCACCGGGGAGAGGCCGCCCCGGCCGGAGGACGGCCGCCATGTTGGCGCCGGCCGCCCCTGATCGACCTCGGTCAGCAGATGCGGCAGCGCCTCGTCACCGGCGAGCACCGCGTCGAAGGGGCCGGGAACTCGCGCCGCCAACTGCCGCAGGTCCGCGACCTCGGGGACGAGCGAGACGCCGAACCCGGAGGCATCGCGCCGAGCGCGGGCGACGGCCCTGGGGCTGAGATCGGTGGCGCGCAGGCGATGGCCGGCGAGCGCCGCGTCGCCGAACTCGCCCCGGAGCAACCGGACGAAGAGGCAGCCCTGGCGGCGAACGCTCTCGGCCCAGTCGGCGAAGATGAGGTGGTCATCCTCGGCCAGGTCGTTGGAGAAGACATCCACGTTCTCCGTCAGGCCCCTTGCTCGATTGCGCCCAATCGCCGTCAGCGCCGATTATGCGCTCTCTCGCCGGGGGAGAGCGTCGGGCGCCGGCGGCTCGGCGATGCTCGGCGTCGAGTCGGGCGTCGCGTCCGCGAGCCAGTCGCGGGCGACGACGACCGTGATCGCCAGCGGCCGGCCGACGACCGTCGCGACCGCGTCCTCCAGCGGCGGCAACAGCCGCTCGGCCAGGCGGCGCCGGGCGAGGGCGTTCGGGGCGCCGACGATCAGGGGCGACCCGGCGCCGGCGGCCCCTCCCCGCCCGAGCAGCGTGGTGCCCCTCAGCCAGGCGTCGAAGTTGGCTTGACTGACCGTGTCGTCGCCGCCCAACTCGGCCAGGACCGCCGCCCAGAGCTGATCGCTCGGCAGCCCGACCTCGGCGACGAGGAAGACGGCCGGCGCCGGCTCGGGAGCCCGTGGGGTGGGGTCCGACTCGCGGCGGGGGGCGCCCGCGCCCGGCGGGGGAGGCGGCGCGGCCACTCGGTCCGCCGCGGGCCCCGCCTCCGAGCCGGTCTCGACGATGACGGCGAGCCGGACCGGACGGCGCATCGCCTCGCCGAGCTTGCGCTCGATCAGGTCGCGGTGGGTGGTCGCCAAGCGCTCGGCCTGGGCCGGATCGGGGGCGGCGACGGTCACCTCCCCCTCCCGGTAGCCGACGATCGCGGTCCCCGCCACCAGACCGGTCAGCGTCTCCCGGTCGAGGACCGACCCGAGCAGGCCGACGACGAAGTCCCAGGTGCGGCGGCTGCCGTGGCCGTGCGGGAGAGGGAGATCGGGGCCGTCGCCGACGAGGCCGGCGGCGATCGGTCGGCGGTCGCCGGCACGGGCGGCGCGCCCCCCGCTTCGCGCCGGAGCCGGCCCCGCGGCGTCCCCCTCCGCCGTCCGCGCCGCCGCCCCGCGACCTTCGACCCCGCTCGGCGGATAACCCTCGCGCTCCCAGCGGAGGAGGATTTCGCGCAAGCGGCGGGGGGCGACGAACGCGCTACCGGCCTCGACCGCCTCGTAGACGGCGGCGGTCACCCAGCCCCAGCCCGACTCCGGCGCGGCCTCGTCCAGTTCGGCGGCGGCCAGCGCCGCCAGGTCGAACCGCTCGGCCAGGCCGCGCAGCAGGTTGCGCTCGGCCGGGGTGGCGGGTCGGGCGTTGGCGTCCTCGAAGGCGCGGACGGCGGCGGTGTCGAGACCCGGCGGGCGGGGATCGGCTATGGCGCCCCGTCGCGGAGCGGTCCCGTCGGAGGCTGGCTCCGGTTCGATTCGAGGCTCGACGGTGGTCGTCGTCGTAGTAGAGACGGGTTGGTGATACGTCGTGTTGGTCGGCCCAACACTGCTCGGGCCAGCGTCGTTGCCACCGCCAACCGAGGTCGGGTCGGCGGGGTCGAAACCAGTGTTGCTCCCGCCAACGTCCGGCGCCGAACCTCTGTTGCTGGCGTCAACGTCCGGGACCGAACCGATGTTGATGGTTGCAACAGAGGTCGGGTCGCCGCTTCGGGTGGCGTCAGCGCCGGTGTCGTTTCCGCCGGCGTCGGTTGTCGTTCCGTCATCGCCGCCGGCCACAAAAAAAGCGGACTCCTCCCCCGCCCCAGGGCCGGCGCCGTCCGGCGCTCGCTGCTCGGCGGCCGGCGCGGCGGCGTTGGCGGCGTGGGCGCGGCGGGCGGCGTGGCCGGCGCGGGGGCGGGCCGAGGCGCGGTCTTCCTCGCGGGCGGC
>JBBSNJ010000233.1:0-5626 GCA_038232775.1 Thermomicrobiales bacterium | reverse complement strand
GATGGTGGAGAGGACGATCGCGACGCCGTCGTTGAGCAGGCTCTCCCCTTCGACCAGGGTCAGCAGCCGGCGCGGTACCCCGAGCTGGCGGAAGACGGCGACGACGGCGACCGGATCGGTCGCCGAGATCAGGGCGCCGAAGAGGAGGGCCGCCGCGAGCGGGGTCCCCAGCGCGAGGGAGAGCGCGACGCCGACGAGCGCGGCCGAGACGCCAAGTGCGACGACCGCCAAGACGAGGATCGGCCCCAGGTTGGCGAAGAAGTCTCGCGTCGAGAGACCGAGCGCGGCCTCCATCACGAGCACGGGGAGAAAGACGAAGACGACGACCTCCTCGAACCGCTCGCCGCGGAGGGGCGACTCGAGACCGAGCGAGGTGCCGAGCCAGGCGGCGAGGAAGCCGCCGGCGGCGAGGACGACCGAGAGTGGGAGGTGGACACGGCGGGCGGCCACGTCGAGCAGGACCGCGCCAGCGAGGAGCGCCGAGACGACGAGGAGCCATTGGGGAAGGCTCATGGTGCCCTCGCTCCCGTCTGGCGGCCCGCTCGGTCGCTCGGGGGACGCGCTCCGGAGCCACGTGGAGAAGGAAGGAGGCCGCTGGGCGACTGGACCGCGTGGCTGGCCGCCCGTCCGCCCAAAAATGGGGAGCCCGCGGCGAGCGGCGGTGCTCCCATCATAGTCGAGCGCGGCTCGGGAGGATGGAGGGCCGACCCCGATCGGCGGCGACGCCATGTGCTGGCCGCCTCCGGACTAACGCGGCATCGACGCGGCTGGGAACTGTCTCCAGCGAGCGGACCGGAAGCCGGCGAGGGGGATTGATCGGTCGCTTCTGGCGAGCTGGGCTCCGCCGCAGGGATCGGCCGGGTCATCATCGGGCCATACCGGTTCGCCTCGGGCGAAGTGCCCGGGTCGGGATCGACCTCCCCGCCCCGGCGACGGGCGCGCTGCCTAGGAGCCGGGGGGGGTGCGCCCGAAGGCGGGAACGCCGGCTGCGCCCGATGCGCCTCGTCGCTGATCGACGCCCGTCGCGTTGACACCCCTCGCGGCGGGTTCCTATACTCGGACGCGACGGGGTGTGGCGCAGTCGGTAGCGCGCGGCGTTTGGGACGCTGAGGTCGGAGGTTCGAGTCCTCTCACCCCGACCGAAGGCGGGCGGTGCCCGCGGGCCGGGGGACCGCGTAGTAGAATGCCGCGGTGGGGCGACGAGCCCGACGCGGGGGTAACTCAGTTGGTAGAGTACCTGCCTTCCAAGCAGGCTGTCGCGGGTTCGAGTCCCGTCCCCCGCTCCCAGACGATGGCAGAGGATCAACGAAGCTGGGCGGCCCGGTTAGGGTCGCCCTGTCGGCGCGGGAGCTTGGCCGCAATTTCGTCGCGATTCGTTCGCGGGCGGCTCGTGCAATGCCACCGAAGAGGAGTGCGCACGGCACCCCGCCTCCCCCTCCCCCGGGCAATGGAAGGGCGACGGGGGCTGACCCGGGCGGCGCCGGAGGGATGAGGTTCGGCACCGAGGCACCCCGCCGCAGCGGGCGATCCTGTTAGGCGTCGTCGCGGTCGTTGACCTGCGCCGGGGGATGGGTCGCCTCGACGGCGGTGAAGGCTTCAAGGATGTTGTAGGTGTGGGAGGAGCCTTTGGGGACGACCCAGGAGTCGCCCGGCTCGAGCAGGACCATCTGGCCTTCGAGATGGAGTTCGGCCCGGCCGGAGACGACGTAGCCGACCGTCTCGTAGGGGCGGCTGGCGGGCTGCTTGGGCGCGGCCGGCTGCTCGTTCTCCCAGAGACGCATCGCCAGGCTGATGCCCGAGGCGAGGTATTTCTGGCCCATCTCGCCTTTCGGCGAGAACTGGGAGTTGACCTTCTTGACGCTGGTGTCGGTCATGGCTGGGCTGTCTCCTCTCGACGGTGGTTCTGGCGGAATGAAGGGCGAGCGGGTGATCAGACGCCCCGCCCCAACCGCTCCGCCCTGTTCCCGAGTCTTCGCAAGCGGCGGGCCGACGGCCGGTCGCCGCCCCCGTCGGCGGCGGGCGGTCGGGTCCGGCCTTTCAGGGGAGGAACGACCTAGACTAGAATGCGCCCGACGCCCGCCGTCGGCGCCCGCAGGGGGCCCGTAGCTCCGTGGCAGAGCACGGGGCTCATAACCCCAGGGTCGCAGGTTCGATCCCTGCCGGGCCCACCGGCCGGAAGCGGACGACGAGGTCGCCCCGGTGCGGGCGCGGCTGGCGGTCGCCGCCTTCTCCGGAGAGCGTGCTCCTGGCGCCGAGTCGAGACAAGGAGTGGTCCCATCGAACCAGTCGTTGCTCCTCCCATCGTCCCCGCGGCGGACGACCCGGCGGCGATGCCGCCCCCGGGCTTGGACGCCAACCGGCAGTTGGCGCTGCGGATCGCGGAGATCATCAGCGAGACGCCGGCGGCTGACACGCTGGTCCTCGACATCCACGCCGTCTCTCCGGTGGCGGACTTCTTCGTAATCTGCTCGGGCGAGAACGAGCGGCAGTTGCGGGCGATCGGCCGCGAGATCGTCGACACGTTGAGCGACGAAGCGGTGCGCCCCCGCCGCACCGAGGGGACCGCCCAGGCGGGGTGGATCCTGCTCGACTACGGGGACGTCATCGTCCACGTCTTCTCGGTCGATCTCCGCGGGTTCTACCGGCTGGAAGAACTCTGGTCGGAGGCGCAGACGCTGCTGGCGATCCAGTAGGCCGGGCGGCGGTCCGCTCCGGCGGTCGCGGTCTCGGCGGGGCCGTGCCCGGCGCGGCGGTGTGGGCGAGCAAGAGGAGAGCGGCGTGCTGAGGGCGGTGGCGGGCGACTCGAACGCGATGGCCGCGATCGGCGGCGCCGGCCCCGGCGGACGGCGAGGGGCGGTCGGACCGTTCCTTGTCGGGACGGCCGTTGGCGGCCTGGCCGGGGCCGTCGCGGGAACGCTCCTCAGCACCCGGACGCGGCGGCTGCTGATCGGCGTGATCCAACTGGCTGGCCGGCGCTTGAGTAGCTCGGAGCGGGAGCGTCTCCGGTTCGAGCTGCTGCTCCAATAGCGGAGGATGCCCACCGCCCTCAGTCGGCGTCGAGGCCGGGCAGGGGGAAGCGGGCGGTCAGGTGGCGCACCTCGTCGCCGATCCTTGACTGGAGGGCGCCGTCGTCGGGCGCGTGCAGGAGTTCGGCGATCCAAGCGGCGATCTGGCGCGTCTCCTCGGGGCCGAAGCCGCGGCTGGTGATGGCCGGGGTGCCGAGCCGGATGCCGCTCGCCTGGGTCGGGGGGCGGGTGTCGCCGGGGATCGTGTTCTTGTTGCAGGTGATGCCAACCGCGTCGAGGAGCTGCTCCGCCTGGCGGCCGTTGATGCCGAGGGCGCCGACGTCGACCAGCAGGAGGTGGGTGTCGGTGCCGCCGGAGACGACCGGCAGCCCGCGCGCCATCAGCTCGTCGGCCAGCACCTGGGCGTTCTCGATCACGGCCGCGGCGTAGGCGCGGAAGTCGGGGCCGAGGGCTTCTCCGAAGGCGACCGCCTTGGCGGCGATGACGTGCATCAGGGGGCCGCCCTGGAGACCCGGGAACAGGCTCTTGTCGATCGCCTTGGCGTGCTCTTGACCGCAGAGAATCATGCCGCCCCGCGGTCCGCGGAGGGTCTTGTGGGTCGTCGTCATCGTCACGTGGGCGTGGCCGATCGGGCTCGGGTGGAGTCCGGCGGCGATCAGACCGGCGGGGTGGGCGACGTCAGCGAAGAGGAAGGCTCCGACCTCGTCGGCGATGGCCCGGAAGCGCGCGAAGTCGATCTGCCGGCTGTAGGCGCTGGCGCCGGCGATCAGGGCGCGGGGGCGGACCTCGCGCGCCTTGGCGGCGATCGCGTCGTAGTCGAGGAGGCCGGTCTGGTGGTCGACGCCGTAGAAGTGCGGCTCGAAGAGGCGACCGGAGAAGTTGACGGCCAGACCGTGGGTCAGGTGGCCCCCCTCTTGCAGACTGAGACCGAGGATCTTGTCGCCCGGCGTAAGCAGGGCGAGGAAGGCCGCCAGGTTGGCGTTCGCCCCGGAGTGCGGCTGGACGTTCGCGTGGTCGGCGCCGAACAGCGCTTTCGCCCGCTCGATCGCCAGCAGTTCGACCTGGTCGACGTACTGGCAGCCGCCGTAGTAGCGCTTCCCCGGGTAACCTTCGGCATACTTGTTGGTCAGCACCGAGCCGACGGCGCGGAGGACGGCGGCGCTGACGAAGTTCTCGGAGGCGATCAGCTCGACGCCGTCCCGCTGCCGGCGCTGCTCGCGCTCGATCGCGTCCTCGACGGCGCGATCGGCCAGGGAGAGAGGAGAAGCGGCGAGCATGGACGGTCTCCGATGGCGCGGCGCGCGGCGGTGAGCGGGGCGGGGTGCGCCCGATTCTAGCACGCGGGCGATCGCCCGCGGCGGGTGGAGGAAGTATCGGTGCGGCTCTTGATCACCGGCGGCGCGGGCTACATCGGCGGCGTCGCGGCCGAGGTGGCGGCGGCCGCCGGCCATGATGTTATTGTCCTCGACAACCTCGCTCGGGCGGGAGAGGGGGCGATCCCCCCCGTTTTCCCCTTCGAGCGGGTCGACCTCCTCGACCGCGAGCGCCTGGCCGCGGCTGTACGGACAAGATGTCCGGACGCCATGCTGCACTTCGCGGCGCTGACGGTCGTGCCCGAGTCGGTCGCCGATCCGGCCCCCTACTTCCGCACCAATGTCGTGGGGAGCTTGAATCTGCTCGACGCGATGCGAGGTGCCGGGGTCGAGAACATCATCGTCTCCTCGACCGCGGCGGTCTATGGCGAACCGCGGGAGCTGCCGATCCCCGAGAGCGCTCCCCTCCTCCCCGTAAACCCCTACGGCCGCTCCAAGCTGATGGTCGAGCAGATGCTCCACGCCTATGAACGCGCCTACAGCCTCCGGTGGGCTGCCCTGCGCTACTTCAACGTCGCCGGAGCAACCGACGAGCGCGGTGAAGACCACGACCCGGAGACCCACATCATCCCGCTCGCCCTGGCGACGGCGCTCGGTCGCCGACCCGAGTTTTCCGTCTTCGGTACCGACTACCCGACGCCCGACGGGACAGCGATCCGCGACTACGTCCACGTCGTCGATCTGGTCGAGGCCCACCTGGCCGCGCTCGACCGCCTCGTTGCCGGCGAGGCAGTCGGGCCGGTCAACCTGGGCAGCAAGGACGGCTTCTCGGTGCGCCAGATCGTGGAGGGGGTCGAGCGCGTCACCGGGCGGACCTTGCCGGTGCGCTACCAGCCGCGGCGGGCGGGCGACCCCCCGGCGCTGGTCGCCGACAGCACGCGGGCGCACGAGCTGCTGGGTTGGAGTCCTAAGCGCTCGACGCTGGACGAGATGATCGGGTCGGCCTGGTCGTGGATGGAACGGCACCCCGCCGGCCACCGGGGGTAGGCGGGGCACTGGCTACGGCCGGGCCGGCTCCCCGAAGCGGCGCTCGGTGCCGGCCAGCAGGCGCCGGATGTTGCCGTGGTGCTGGACCAGGATGATCGCCGTGATGGCGACGACCGCGATCGCCACGCTCCAGGCGACGAAGCCGAGCAGCCCGAGGGCGACGACAACGGCGCTGACCGCCAGGCTGCCGATGATCGAGGCCAGCGAGACGTAGCGGGTGAGGGCGACGATCACCGCCAT